>JANMMV010000510.1:0-10861 GCA_031373565.1 Saprospiraceae bacterium | reverse complement strand
GTCCAATGCTTATTCTGGGTTAATACTCAATGCACCCGAAGGACAATTACCAACTGCAGCAATTATTTCACTAGTCGTTGCATTGTCAACTTTGATCCAAGGGTGTTCTTTAGGCTGAAAGACAGATGCTAAGCTCCTAACACAATTACCCGAATGAATGCATTTTTCAGATTGCCAAACAACCGTTATCTCTCCATTGGAATACTCTTTTTTGATATGCTTCATATCCATGTACTTCAAATTTATAAAACGTCATTAAATTCTTTTACTTTGTCAAATACACTTTTTGCAAATGGGCACAATGGCATTATTTTGATTGCTCTTTCTCTTGCAAAAGCAACCGCTTTTGCTACTAATTGTTTGCCAATACCTTTGCCCGCTAACGTATCACTTACTTCGGTGTGGTCTATAATTATCTTATCGGTTCCTACCCACACATAGGTCATTTCCGCAAGAATCGTTTCATCCTGCAAAACATAAAACATACCCTTGACACCGTTATCTTTTTGTAAAACTTCCATCGCTACAATTTAAATCATCAGGGGTACTTCCATTAATAAAAATTCTGCGTCGCTCTTGGCAGCAATACTTACGGTTTCAGTATCCCAAATTCCGTACCCATCACGTGTATTTAGTTCTTGATCGTTGACGGTAATATCTCCGTTTAAATTGAAAATGTACAAGCCATTGTTTTTATCTTTAAATTGATAATCCGAAGAAAAACCATTGTCAAAATGGGCTAAATGGAACCAAGCGTTTTGATGAATCCAAACTCCTTCATCGTTTTCATTCGGTGAAAGTATCTGTTGCAGCTTATTTCTTCTGTCTTCTTTTTGCAAGGTAATTTGGTCGTATCGTGGCTGAACTCCCTGCTCATTAGGAATAATCCAAATCTGTAAAAACTTCACTTGTGCATCCTTGTTCTTATTGTACTCGCTATGTTGTATGCCGGAGCCTGCGCTCATCACCTGAATATCTCCATTGTGAATAACAGTACTATTGCCCATGCTGTCTTTGTGCTCTAGATCACCTTCAAGTGGAATGGAAACAATTTCCATATTGCTGTGGGCATGAGTTCCAAAACCCATTCCTGCCGATACAGTATCATCGTTTAATACCCTCAAAACACCGAAGTTCATTCTATCGGGATTGTGATAACTTGCAAAGCTAAAAGTATGAAAGCTTTGCAGCCATCCATGGTTAGCATTGCCTCTTGTAGTGGCCTTGTGTAACACTGATTGTGCCATAATGGTATCAATTTATTTATTGTACAAAATTAATAAAAATCTCTGAAACGCCCCTACGAATGAGCGATTCAAAAGTGCGTAGCACAACAGTGCTGCAAGAGAAAGAACACTAAAAAAGGCTAGGTGTTCAACCCCGTTGGATGATATCCTACAGGGTCAACACCGAAGGACACATATCTAAAAGGGTCTACCATGAAAACTAACACCCATCGGGGCCAATGCATTATTTAGGACGTCTTACTAATATCGTATCATCGATCGTAATTGATTCATTTCGAGTACATTGCACAAAACAAACCCTAGCTGCTATGCGTACCTTTTTTGCGCATTTTCCTTTAAGGTTGCTGCTATTTTTCGCCATAATTGAACAATAGTGAAACAACATTATCCACTTTAGCATCTTCATCATTACTTAAAACGATAACACCAATATTCGTCTTCATATCATAATACATTTCTGCAGTTACACCTTTTTCTCCACCACTATGTCCTAAATATTTTTTACCATTTATGGTTTCAAAATAAAATGATAAACATTGCTCGGAACTTCCAAATTGCAGCGTTTCCATCGCCTCAATACTTGTTGATGATAATATTTGTGTGCCGTTGAGAGTACCATCTAGTATAATGGCTCTTAAAAATTTAGATAAATCTACAACAGTTGTCCTTAGCCCTCCATTTGGATAGTCAGGAAAAGTGTAGTGCGGATTAGGATTTACTATATCAGGTGAATAGGGAATTGCCAACTCGGCCAATGGTATATTTGATAACCTCCATTCTGATTT
Organism: Saprospiraceae bacterium; assembly: GCA_031373565.1. GTDB lineage: Bacteria > Bacteroidota > Bacteroidia > Chitinophagales > Saprospiraceae > OLB9. The sequence continues at coordinate 8,829 of JANMMV010000510.1, read as the reverse complement.
ATTCATTCCTAATGGCGCAAAAATCTTATTTTTACAATAAGTATCAAAAGGAATTCGTGTAATTTCCTCAACCAAATAACCTATCAATGCAGAACCCAAATTACTGTAATCTTCAACAAAACCTGGAGCACTATCAGAAAAATTGGCAGCAGAAAAATAAAGACCATTACTTTTAAAAACATTACTAAAAAATTGGGCTAAAGTCATTGAGCAGTCCAAGCCATAGCAATCCAATTCTAACGTGTTTTGAAAATCATCAGAAATACTGGAGGTATGACTAAGCAACATTCTATACGTAATCTTGTCTTCTGCAAAATTTGGATTACGTACAGCATAAGGAAGAAATTGATTGATGTCATCATCTAATGAGATAAGATTTTGTTCAACCAATTGCATTAAAGCCACCGCAGTGATCGTTTTTGAAACGGAAGCAACTAGATATCTTGTATTGTCAGTTGCTAAGGTGGCATTGCTAGTATTTGCAAAACCTAAAGCATTGCTATATAGTACTTTATCGTTTTTTACAACACAGTATGAAATAGACGTGAGCTTATTGTTCGATACTTCTGCTTTCAATTTTTCATCCAACTCTTCCTTTGAGTTTACGTTTAGCTCTCCACTGTTTTGGCAAGATACATTGACGAAAAGTAAAAAAGCAAATAGTGTTATCGAAATTTTATTAATCATATTTTTCTATTAATCGGTTCATTTTATCGGTCGTAGGTTTGCCTTAAAGTTAAACAAAATAATATGGAAAGTTAGTGTAGTCCTGTTAAGCTCAATCATCTATCGCTTGCCCAACCAATTGGCGAAATTTCCAACTTGTTTGATCTGATACAATATTTTGTGTTTGTTTCATCAAGATGCCGATGATTTTTTCGGTAGGGTCAGCAAAATATTCCGTATTAAAATAACCACCCCAATCAAAGGTTCCTGCACTACCTTGACCGCCCATACTTTGTCCTTTCTGATCAACAACGCCAAAGGCTAAGCCATAATAGGATCCAGAGTCTCCAAAAAAATCTCCAATTTGATTTGCCATCATGAACTGGATGGTAGTCCTGCTTAATAAGCGTTGTCCATTCAATTCTCCGTTATTCAAATACATTTGCAAGAAAGTGGCATAGTCTTTTGCTGTACTAGAAAGACCTGCTCCACCCGAAAAGAATTTCTTTGCTCCTTTGATAGGATATTCGGGATCATAGAATGTGATTGGATACTTCACCCAATTTTCATTGGTTTTGGTCTGTACTGATACCAATCGATTATGTTTTGACTCGGGCAGGTAAAACCAAGTGTCATTCATCTCTAGCGGATTGAATATCCGCGTTCTGAAATACACATCGAGCGGCATTCCAGATACCTTTTCAACAAAATAGCCTAATACATCTAAGCCCTCACTATAAGTGAACTTTTCTCCCGGATGATGGTGTAACGGTAGCACCGCAAGCTTTTTTACACTTTCTTCGATGCTTATATTTTCTGTAGTAAATAAATCTGTGATTCCTGCGTCTTTATATATTCGTTTGATCTCTTCGGATCCGTCAATGACCCCATATCCAATTCCGGAAGTGTGCGTTAAAAGGTGTCTGATGGTGATTGGTTTTTTTGCTGGTATCGTTTTATAAGTTCCATTTTCATATAAAGTGTCCAAAACCTTTGCATCTGCAAACTCAGGAATATATTTTGAAATGGGGTCATCCAATCTAAATCTGCCTTCTTCCCAAAGCATCATCACAGCTGTTGAAGTAATTGCCTTTGTTTGAGAAGCAATTCTAAAAATATCATCGCGCTTCAAGACTCTTCCAGATTCATTATCTGCCAAACCAAAGGCCTTATAATATACAATTTTTCCATTTCTTGCAATTAGGGCTACCGCACCAGGTATTTCTTTTTGTTCCACTGCCTTGGTCAACATAGCATCTATGTGTGCAAGTCTTTCATTAGACATTCTTTCCCCAACCGCGGTGGATTCTGAAAGAGAAGGCGATGCTTTATATGATTTTGTCTGCGCATAAGCTGACATTGCAAATACCGCAAACGCTAGGAATAAGATATTTTTCATTAATCTTGTGCAGGGTGTAAGGGTGACGTTTTGCATTGGCTTGTGTATCAGGGTTATTTTTACTATAAATTCGATCCAAATGTAGGTTATTTATCGGACAATCGAGATTGGTGAAAAAGATTTTTTATGATATTGATTTTGATAAGAGCGGGATTGGCTCTAAGGTGTTGCTAGTATCAAAGATATTTTTCCATTTTACGTGTAATGAAATTTACGACGGGTTAATTTTTGATAAATTTACCAAAATAATGTTGATTTCCTTGCACGGCCTTAATCCAATAAACCCCGTTTGGAAAATGCGCGATATTTACAGACGCCGTGTTGTTAACTACTAAAATTCGCATTCCAAGGTGATTGTATATCTCTGCATCAAAAGCTCTCCCTTCCTCCAATCCCAAATGAATGATACTATTGGCGGGATTAGGAAATAAACTTAATTCAAATCCTTTGGGGTCTAAAATTGCTGTTGCAAGAATAGAATCCGATTCAATAGCGCCAATGCTTTTATTCGCTTTGAAAGGGTTGCCAAAAAAATCAATTTTTGGTTCGGGTACTGAAAGTCCTGTTGCCAGCGCCGGGCTGCCACTGCTTAATGTAAAGTCTGCCAACGCAAGGTTTTTAAATAATGGGTTTGCTATTATGTTGTTGATGAATTTTACACCTTCAATTTCCTCTGCATCATAGTCTCCTCCATTTGGATCTGGGCCAGTCCATCCCGTTTTATGGGCTGCATAAAATAAGTTGTTTTTAAAAACAATGGATGGAAAATCAATATTAACTGCATTGCTGCTTCCGTTGAAATAAATGGTTTTATCCAAATAAAACAGGTTGTTTGTAAATGTATTGTTCTTGTTTTCAAATAATGTTTCATCAGCCAGCAATCGCAGTACAAAAGTAGCAGGGGATACGATGGTGTTGTTCGCAATGTCCGTGTTGATCGCCAGCCCAACAGAAAATGGGGTTTTGCCCCCAACAAAAATGTTGGAATAGATTTTAATGTCTTTTGCGTGCCAGTCTTTTGCATCCGGGCAGTAGAATTGGCTTCCGCCTGACTCCCCGATTTTTAAAGCGCTGTCGTCAGTACCTGCGTCTTTAAAGTAATTTCCAATTACCTGAATATTGAATGTGCCCAATTTGAATTGAATGCCTTTGGTTTTGATATTTTCAAAATAGCAATTGCGAATGATTCCGTTTCTGCTTTCATTTAATGCAATCCCCGCTGCATTGCTGATGTTGTTAATGAACCTACAATTACTAACCACGAAATCAGAAGCCCCGCCCAATTTGAAAGTGTTGCCTCCGGATACATTAAGAAAAGAACAGTTATCGATTTCAATATGATTTGACAATTTGCTGCAGTCACCGGCGTGATCAAAATGCAGCAGGGTATTGTCATATTTTGCATTGGTTTTAAAGGTGAGATTTTCAATGCGTATATATTCAGAACTGGTAAATTGCCAGCCCCCATTGATTTCTACATTTTCCATGGGTGCTTTTTTTATCGTAATCCACTGACTACCGGTACCTTTGAGCCCCGCATAATATTGATAAGTGTCATACGTGCCACTATGTACCATCACGGTGTCACCAGGGCTTAAAGCAGGACATGCTGCACCGATATTTGAGTAGGTTTTTCCAGTTCCGATATGCACCGTTTTTGCATGAAGCATACCCATCCCAGAAAAGAATACCACGGAAGTAGCGATGAAATGTATCATTCGTTTCATGATTGGTAGTATGGGTTAGATGGATAAGGAAGGACATATTGCGTTTTGCCGCTAAAAGAAGTTGGCGCGTTTCCCGCCACTTGTCCTTGTAAGTTGTGTTAGATGATTTTTCAATTTATTTTGAGACTATCAAATGGAATTTTTAATTGAGTATCCCAAAATGCGGAAACATTTACAATTTTCCACCCTTCATCGTCTTTTTCCATTAATCTTATTTCTTGGCTTGTTCGGTAAATTGTTTTTTCCTGATCTGCATTATATTGAGTCCAAATTAAATAGGCCGTTTTCTCATTAAAAAATTTCACTGAAGGCTTTTCTCTTTTTACTACCGGATGGATTACATTTTTCCCATTCTTATAGTATTTTTCAATCCAATCTTTACCTTGTGAATTAATTTTTTCCCAGCCTACCGCAGCATCTGCTGTGCCATCACTGTTATTCCACGCTTGAATGGCATAGTTTTCATGACTCCAATGCTTTGCCCAGCATTCATAGTTTCCATCAAAAAAGCACTTTGTTTCACCTTCAATAACGTTCATAATGGCTTCTGTTTCTGCTGCTTCATCGAATGGCACATTCGGTTTTTGTAGCTCTTTCTTGTCTGACAAAGGTTGGCAAGACATAGCATATATCAACAAGATTAACAACAGTGAAATTGAAATTTGATTTTTCATGTTACATTTTTTTTGTTTTTTGTTTCATCTAACTCCGATGAATCTTTTTGTCTCTTGAGTACAAATAATGAAATTTCTCCTTACTAAAATAGCCATCAACATTTTAGTTGGACGAATCCAGTGATCGTAAAGGGAAAGTTGCCCTCTCATTTTATTCTACAAATGTTATGTCAAGGTTAATATCTTTGTCAAAGATAGCGATGGATCGTTAGATTAGGAACAAATTTGTAGATTTCTTTGTAAATCGCTTACAAAGTGTAACAAATATGTTATTTCCTTTGCTTTCGCATCTTGGATTCCGTACTATCATTTGGGAGGATAGTCAAAGTTTGAGATTTAGTATGTGTCTTTTACTTAGGTTCTACAATTAGGTTCGACCCTTGTGATGATGAAAAAAACAGAAGATAGCTTGATTCGAGTATGTGTCGACGAGGTACGGGTTATTTGCGGGTTATGTACGGGGGAGCTACGGGGGAGCTCTGTACAAAATCGTGATCCGTGATCACGATGTATAGGGGGAACCGAATCCAATTCATTTCGTAGATATTATCCACGTGACAGGATTTCTGCTAGGGTTTTATGTTTTCATACCTTAGTGCCTAACTTAATAAACTTAAACTCATGAAAAAGTGCTACGAAAGCCCTTGAAATCGACTTGCATGGGGCTTTGATTCGTCAAGGCACCCTGACGATATCTCCATAATATCCCAACCCCGTAGGACGATATCCAACGCGGACAATACGGTTCTGCTATCCATTTTGTGTCTATTGTGTCATCGATTTATTAATTCATGGCTTGTCTTTTAACATATTTGCCACTCTAAACTCTATATATGCTAACAACACAATAATAAGAATTTCACCCAAAAAATATGTCAATCCTATTCGCGTTAAGTCGTTGTAATAAGAATACACAAATGTTAGGGTCAAAACACAATAAAACAGATTACTAATAGCTATTATTCTTAAAAAAGGAGTCCACAAGCCTTGAAGCAAAAAGTAACAAGATATAGAATAAGCGCCATAAACCAAACCAATTACAGATAAGTAAGTCAAGATGATCGCTGGCATACCCACGTAATCGTTGTAATTTCTTAAAACAAAAAACAAAGAAAATGTGGTCAATGCTGCACCCAAACCATCAAGTAGAAAAAGTGCCCTTGGCTCATTTGAAAAATAGGCTATTGTGTTTTTGATATTAAAATTCATCATAAATTATCTCAGTTGTCACTTTTTGCGGTCAATTTTTAACTAAAAGTTATAACCAATATTAAGTCCTGGTTCTGGAAAGATAAATTTAGACCATTTATCATCTAGCTGTTTAAATCCATCAGGTAATTGTGTGTGATAAGCACGATGTGTCATACATATGGATGGTTGAAAGAAAAATTTGTCCTTAAAGAGCTTGATGTGATAACCAATACGATATGAATTAAAAATCTGAAAACCGTCGTCAATTTTCTTGCCTTTGTCACTGACAAAGACCTGTAAGGTAGGCATTACATCCAATTGGGCAAACAAACCTTTCCATAAAAATCGTGTGTAAGACGCTGTTACGCCATACTCCCGCACATACCCTGGAAATCTTTCTTCCGGCTTTTTGTAGGCTTTGTTTAAAAATGGGTGAATACCATTTGGCCAGGCATATCTCCAAGTTTTTGGAGCTAATGTAATTACATCTTTTCCTGTAATCCGATAGCCTAAATTGAGTTGTACGAAGTTGGGTGGGTTTTCTGTATCAAGATTACCCAATAAAACAAATAAAGAAGTCCCAACGAACCACCTTTTGTAAGTGCTGTCTAGTTTGGCATATTGTGCATTCACCTGTAAACTGCTTGCCAAAACTAAGGCAAATCCAATGAATAAAATTTTCTTTTGCATATCTTTTTTTGTTGTTAAATGATGTTGCAAAAGTAGATTGGCGAGATACTATAACTCGTTCACTTAAGTTAAGAAATGAAGCTAATCTTTGCTTTTTTGCCAAATTCCTGCTCTTAATCGCCTTAATGATTGTGGTTTGATACCCAAATAGCTCGCTAATTTGTGTTGCGGGGATGGTTAAATTGTAGGTAAAATTTCTAAAACTTAAATCCAAAATCAAGCCCAGGTTGAATAAAGTAGTTAGGCCATTTTTGTTCTACTGCTTTAAAAGATTCTGGAACATTAGTTCTTACAGGCCAATAACTAATTCCAATTGCTGGTTCAAAAAAGAAGCGGTCGTTAAAAAACTTAAACTGGTAACCTAAATAGAAGTCCAGATATAAAGTGTATCCATTTCCAATCTTTTTATTATTCTCATCCTTATATTTTTCAAAAGCATTCAATGCATAAACCGATGAATAGACTCCTTTCCACCAAAACCGCTGGTACCCTAATGTAGGTGCAAGTATGCGTGCACGTCCTGGATAGTTTAGTCCAGGTGCATCAAATGAAGGTCCAAAAGGGATGCCTATTGGCCAAGCATAAGTGGACCTTTTAAATCTAAATTGAGCAACATCTTTAGGTGTTATCCTGTATCCAACATTTAATTGTAAATACTCGGGATTGTTTGTTTTATCAAAATTTCCTAACATCAAGAGGGTACTCCCAAAAAACCACTTTCGATAAGTACTGTCCTTTTTTGCATTCTGTGCATTCACCTGTAAACTGCTTGCCAAAACTAAGGCAAATCCAATGAATAAAATTTTCTTTTGCATATCTTTTTTTTTGTTAAATGATGCTGCAAAAGTAGATTGGCGAGATACTATAACTCGTTCACTTAAGTTAAGAAATACTTTTTATCTCTTTTTTTCAAGAATTCTTGCTCGTAGTCTGCTCAATGATTGTGGTTTGATGCCTAAATAACTCGCTAACTGATGTTGTGGAACACGCTGAATAAGGTCCGGCCTTTTTTGCAGTAAGTTTAGGTATCGTTGTTCAGGTGAAGACGTCTTAAACTCATCAAAGTCTATTTGTTGTTTGGCTAATAATTCTTCCGATAACATTCTGCACATGATATCAAACTTTGGAAATTTAGCGTTTATTTCTGCGCCCATATCAGCATTTGAGACTAGAAGAATGCAGTCTTCAACACAACTAATGAAATAATCAGAAGGTATTTTATTTACTACACAATTTGGTGTAAAGGCGTTTAGCTCCGTATAAAAGGCTGTTGTTTTTTCTTCTCCGTCAATAATGTAATAAGTTCTAATACAACCTTTTAGCACAAAGTAACTTTCTTTCGAGTTTTGTCCTTCTTTAAGTAAAACCGTCCCTTTCTTTTCTGAGTGAAACAGGTCCAGCGTAAGTAAGACATTCTTTTCATCCTGAGTCAGCGTAATGTATTTTGATATAAATTCAAATAATATGTCTTGCATTGTTTTTACATGTTGTTAATATCGTCTGTTACCGTTGCCGCCAACATCAGTCTGTCTAAAACCTTCCTTTACACTCCAAAAGTAATTAAAAACGACTGATTTAGGACTATTTTAAGCCACTTTTGTATTTAGGTGATGGACAATGTCTGAAAACTGAAGCAGCATATATACCAGAGAATGGCTCGCAATAAGTTGCGCTCAACTGAATTTTGATGACGAATTTATATCTATGGTGTCATCGAATATTCATTTGATGACTTATTTGTATCTATGGCGTCATCGATCATAAATGATTCATTCGAAGCACTTCGTGCTAAACGGCCTGCCATTGTGTATAACTGATACAGTGTAACCTAGGCGTGGAAAACCTAGTTATTGTATGCGATGTTTCTTTTGTAATTTTGCACATTGTTGCAATTATCTATGATAGGTTTATTTTCATCAATCCAATTTAAGTTAAAGGTCACTAAACCTTCTTTCAACCACGTTATTAATTCTATGAATCCCTTGATTACTGGCTTTATCTTAAATTTTGGTATCAAATATTCATTTCCTTCCTTAACATAATCTTGAAATTCAATATAATATGGAATTTCAAACATATTAATGTTGGTTGTTATTCTCAAAACCAATGTATCAAACGACATATGGTCCAATTTGTATATATCAATTTCTTCAATTGAATCCAAATGGACTGAATACTCGTCGTCCATAACATAAATTAATACTACATTATGATCGACTTCAATTCGAGCTTGCTTTCTTTGGTGGATTACAGCAAGCCAAATATCAATAATTGCTTTTTGTACCATTTATTAATACGTCCAAATGTCAATTTAATAAGTCAATAATAACTTGTTAATAGTTCTGCCAAATATCGCATAATGTTAGATATTCATATACTTGCGCAAACCTACGCTACAAACATACGTCCTTTTCTCTTATTAATCCAAAACAACTATTAGAGAGTTAATGTCCTGCTTAACTTTGTCGAAAATATATGATTC
>JANMMV010000495.1:0-5006 GCA_031373565.1 Saprospiraceae bacterium | reverse complement strand
AGCATTCGTATCAATGATCAATGGAGAATCATATTTAATTGGCAAAGTAACAATGCTGAAAAGGTTCAAATAACAGATTATCATGAGTAAATTAAAGAACGTACATCCAGGTGAAATTCTTGAAGAAGAATTCCTTAAACCAATGGGTATAACCGCCTATAAACTATCTCAAGCCATCGGAGTACCGCAAACAAGAACTAGTCAAATCCTAAAAGGCCGAAGAAAAATAACAGCTGATACTGCATTGAGACTAGCAAAATTCTTTGGAACATCGTCTAAGTTTTGGCTTGGTTTGCAAAACGACTTCGACATCGAAGAAGAGAAAGAGAACATCAAGAAAGAATTGGAACTAATAGAAACAATGAATTGAAAAACCACGCTAATCAGAGTAACGCTAAGGCGTCACAAGTTCGGTGACTTCGATGAAATACATTTCGAATATCAAGGACAGTTAGAACATACACTTGGTATTTGGTCAGTGCTACATTACACGATCATAAGCGGACATACGAACCACTCAATACGTCAAGCTACCTACGCTTTCCCATTTTTACAGATAGACAAACAAAAAATCCTTCTGCATGGGATCGCAGATATCTATGATCTGATCTAACAAATCTTCGCTTTCATTGGCGTATAGGCTCCAGAAACTATCCGTTCTCTCTTGTAATCCACCACCAGGAAATAGCTTGGATTTGAGATTAGAGATCTGTTGAATCGACACTTCTTCTCGCGACTTGAGCGATTTGATCAATCTCGCTTCGATGGCTTGTATACTCTTGATACTTTTGGCCGCTTCCGCCATAACCATACCTTCAAGGGTAGGATCTACAGATTTTGCTTTGGTAGCAAGGGCATGGAAGGTTTTTTCAACGGTTGACAGTTCTTCCGCTATATCAGCGTTTTCACCAGCACTGCGACTGGCAAAAGCACGTATCAAGTCTACTTCATCAAGTAGCAAGTCATCTTCCGACAAGCTTAGTTTGTGAATTGATTTTTGTATCGATTTTGATAAGATCATTAAAGAATTTCGCCTTATCAGCATCGGATAGTAAACCCCAAAATGAGCAAATTGTGATTTACGCTCTAGCCAGTATGCGATTTCTCCTCCGCCGCCGATGTATGCAAGATTAGGCAAAATGTATTCTTGAAAAATCGGTCTCATGACGACATTGGGGCTAAAACAATCGGGATGTGCTTCTATTTGTGATCGTAACGCGTCTTCGGTAAAGGTTAGTTCGGTGTTGTTGATTTTGTACAGTCCATCTTCGAAGATAATGCGTTCACGTTTTCCCGGAAGGAGATAGAAAAAATTGATCTCCCGCGCGAATGCTTGCGATTTGAAATGAAAGTCATTGTTCAGTTTTTCTTGCGTCTCCTTCACTAATGTTTCGCTAGGACGATCAAAGATCTCTTTTTGAATAATAGGTATAAATCTACGTTTGATGCGTTCATCATCCATATTCATCACGATCAACCCATACTGACCAAAAAGGGCATTAACCCATTCAAACACAAACTCATTGTATGAATTGGCTTTAGCCAGCGCTTTTTCAAAGATAGTAACTATTTTGGCTGCATTGGGCTGTGACCCGATCATACCCTTAAAATCCGATAGTACTTCCTCAATCCCTTGCAAATCAAATCTTCCTACCGGTCCAGTTTGATCGGTTTGCCATGTGATGGTTTTCGAAAATAAGTGCACATTTTTTACTTCATCAAAATCATGATCTTCAGCACCAGAGACGAAGGTCGGCACAAAATGACAATCGGGATGTAATACGCTTAGTTGCTTGCAGACGTTGATGACCGAGCAAATCTTGTAAATATAGTATGCTGGCCCTCCTAATACGATGGGCTGATGAGCCGTAACGATCGTAAATGTTTTCACATCTGCTAGTGCAGCAATATTGGTCATTTGCGTACTGGTAGCGCCGTCCTTATAGGTAGAATTGAGTACACTCACCAACAATGGTCGATCTATGTCGAAGTCCTGACGATCTTTGATCGCTTGCGAAAAGGCACTTATCGATGGCTCGTAGGATAGGTAAGGCGCAAACTGCTGTGTTGATAACTGGTAAGAGACGTCTTTGTCAGAAAGCGCTTTTACCTTGTTGTAAGGTATCTGGGATACTTGCATATGATTGTAAATACTGAAAAATTGGACTTACTTGGTAGGGTAGTACTTCTTAAGAAATGCGAGTGATTTGGCCCAAGCGTCTTCAGCATTTGGTTTGTCATATTTAGGGTTGCTAGGATTGGCAAAAGCGTGATCAGCAGGGTAGATATGATTAGTAACTACTTTGTTGTACTTCTTAAGTTTATCTTCAAATTCTTTTGCTTTAGCGGGTGTTATCCATCCATCATTTTCTGCAAAAATACCCAAAGTAGGACACGATATAGTTTTGATTTGCTCTTCATCTAGGACTGGCATACCATAATAGATAATACTTGCAAACATTTTTGCGCCTAGTACCACTGTTGCTTTACTTGACCAACCGCCACCGAAGCACCAACCGATAGTGGCTATTTTAGCTTTGGCACCAGAAAACTGACTAGCACCGTTGATAATATCTAGTAATCGAGACTCTACAGCCCCTTGCATGAAAGCAGATGCTTCTTCTCTCGTCGTTGCTACCTTGCCATCGTACATGTCAAGGCATAAGATATGGGCATCAGGAAAAGATGTATGCAATTTTTCGGCTTCACTTTTGATATAATCATTTAATCCCCACCACTCATGGATGACATAGATCCAATTATTGCTTTTAGCAGATCCAGAGATATAATAGCCTTGGCCTGTCGGCTTTTCTTTGGTAGCAAAAGTGATCATCTTACCGGTAGCGTTTTCAAGCACAAACGGCAATGGCTCTTCATGTGCGATGACAAAGGTAAGGTCTTTGCCTAATTCCGCAAACTGTTGTAATCCCGAAGCCATGCAGCACGATGCGTTTTGGGCTGTGGACACTGACGAAGAAACTAGGATAAAAAGTAAAGTAGCGTAAATTGAAAACTTCATAATGGATTTTTATTTGATGGATATGCTTAAATCTTCAAAATAACGTATCATCTTATCTTTTTGTTCACGGGTCAATTTTGTATCGCTGTGTAACCATGTGTAACTTTTGAGCGGCATTTTGCCTTGACCTATGGATTTGATAACATCTTTGATCACGTGTAATTTGTCTTCTGCAGTATAACTGTCCCATATGCTGAAATTGAGCTTATTTCTCGCCGCCTTGACATGATTATTGAGCCACCATGACACAGGAGCGATCTCAGCATACCACGGATAGGTCGTGGTGTAGCTATGGCAATCATAGCAGGAGTTGACAATAAGCGCCCTAGTCTCCATTGCTATCGGCTTGCTTAATAGGTCTTGAGACATATCATAAGCGGGCACGTCTTTATCAATTCTGATTAGTTGCATTGCTGCCAATAACCCAAAGGCAATGAATATAATTTTTGTTTTTTTTGTCATGATCGCGTGCTTTGAGTAACAAAGTTAACTTATTTCGTCAAAAGCACAATAAGATATGATGGTCGAAGTAGTGCTAAGGCGTCACAAGTTCTGCGACTTCGTTCACATTCATTAGTTAGATTAGTGATATTGTTTTAAATTTGTAGCTGGTAAAATGTAAAAATATGAAGATCAGTTTCAAATTAATAGCAGTCTTGTTGGTGGCCATCTGTTTTGTACAATGCAAGTCTGTTGATAAATTGTACGAGAAAGGTGATTATATAGGCGCATTTAAGAAGGCGTTAAATGCACTTGAGAAATCAAACAAGGCGGAAGCTAAAAACAAAACTTGGCTAAATAAAAGTTATGTAAAGCTAGACCAACAGCTGATGGACGATTACGATGACATCAAAGCTACCATTAAATTAAGCGAGAAAGAGAGAAGCTATTTGCGTAGTGAAGATATAATAACTACAGTCTTAGAAGGTCGTAGATATCTGTCCGAAAGCAACAAATCTCAATTGGATAATTTGCTCAATTTGCAGGCAAAAGTACGTGGTGATATCGCAGCCGAACTTAATAAGAATGCGGATGCAATAATGGAAAGTGTCCCTCAGACCGGGGACAAAAGAAAAGCTGCTGAAGCACTTCAGATTTATCAGCGGTTAAGTAGGGTATATGGATTGCACCAAGCTGACAAAATAGATCGAGCGGTCGGGTATGCAACGTTTTATTATAATTTTAGGGTTGATCACGGCTTTAATTTGTGGTATAGCTCACAAATGGACGGTACGTTTGATGATATTGAATCTGAATGCGAGGCAGGGATTGTGGTTACATACAGAGGCAATGACAAAAACATCGATTGCGATGTAGAAGTTGAGTTCTCAAACCTGGACGAACAAAGAGATGAAAGCGCTTCTTCGACCAATTATCAGGAGAATATCGAAGATGGTTACACTACCAGGACTGACACTTCGGGTAAAGTAATCAAAACACCTATTTTCAGAAATGTTACGGCAACGGTTTATAGAAATGTGGAGCGAATCACCTATTCCTTTCAGATAGACTGTGATGTGAATCGAAGATCTAAATGGTGTGAGTGGTCCGATGAGCGATTTAATGTTTCTAGGTACTCAGAAGTGATCAGATATCGTCTAGATGGTGACCGTCGAGCAGTGCCAGCATCTGTCTTGAATAACTTGAATACGGAAGGTAGGCATCTCCGCAAGGACGATATGGTGCAAGATTTGATCAGAGAAGCATTCCGTCTTGTTAGAGATGAGTATTTTTGACCAAGATAGTGATATTATGGTTTGCATGAAATCCGTCGCTGACTGTAGTTTGAGATTTCACTTTTTCTTGGCTTTCGCCTTGAGCCCTGCGATGCATTCCGAAGGAATACGTTTAGGAAAAAAGGCTTTTATACCGCTTGAAGCGGCACAGGCATTTCTTGCATCGATCAACACTTCGACATGCTCAGTGCGGCGAAAAGTAAACAAACGTGTGACGCTCCGCGTTAGAAATCTAGGCCAGGAGATTTTCT
>JANMMV010000477.1:0-6199 GCA_031373565.1 Saprospiraceae bacterium | reverse complement strand
GTTGAGCGTATTTTGAAAACAGAAGCCAAGATAATTTTCATATGCTCACCCAATAATCCGACGGGAAATAACCTACATCAGATTGAACATATCGTCGAGAGATTTAAAGGTATTGTTTTTATAGATGAAGCTTACATTGATTTTAGCACTCAGGAATCCTTCGTTAGTAAAATAAATGTTTATCCAAATCTTATCGTTTCTCAAACATTTAGCAAGGCGCGCGGTTTAGCTGCTGCAAGGGTTGGGATGGTTTTTGCATCTGCGAATATTATTAGCTTATTTCAGAAAACCAAACCGCCCTACAATGTGAGTTTACTTAACCAAAATGCTGCATTACGTGCTTTAATAGACCGAAATGATTTTGAGCAAAAAGTAGCGATTATCAAGTCCGAAAGATCACGAGTGATAGAAAGTATAGGTAAAATCAATTTGATAAAAAAAGTATATCCTTCAGATGCAAATTTCATCTTAGTTGAAATGGATAATCCAACCGAAGTTTATGATATTTTAACGTCAAAACAGATTGTTGTCAGAAATCGAAACACCGTTGTTAAGGGCTGCTTGAGAATAACGATCGGCACAGTGCTTGAAAATGATGTATTGTTAAAGGAATTAAAAGAAATAGATAAATGAAATCGACATAAAAAATAATCATGGTTTATTTTAAGCAAACCTCGATGATTATTTTTTATCAAAGATTCCATCCCGCTAGTAACGCGGGACGAGTTATGACCATTAAAAATTAAACCAAAATAAACAGATGAAAAAAGTGCTTTTTATTGATAGAGATGGTACATTAGTCATTGAGCCACCTTTAGATTATCAATTGGATAGTCTCGAAAAATTGGAATTTTACCCTTATGTTTTTCAATATCTTGCTCGAATTGTCAGAGAATTGGATTATGAATTGGTTATGGTTACCAATCAAGATGGACTTGGAACGAATTCGTTTCCTGAAGACACTTTTTGGCCTGCTCACAATAAGATGATCCAAGCTTTTGAAAACGAAGGTATTAAGTTTTCTGATGTCATCATTGATAGATCATTTCCGCATGATAATATGCCTTCACGCAAGCCTGGCGTTGGATTGGTACAGCAATATATGAAAGGTGGCTATGACTTGGGAAATTCTTATGTTATTGGTGATCGAGAGACCGATGTGCAATTTGCACAAAATATAGGATGTAATGCTATTTATATTTCTGCAGAAAAGAATGACAACGCGATTTTAAGTACAAATTCATGGGCGGATATCTATACTTATCTATCTACGCAGCCACGGATAGCAAAGGTGAGTAGAAACACCAATGAAACCAAAATTTCTGTTGAAGTTAATTTGGATGGTTCTGGTAAAAATAGCATTGATACGGGACTAGGCTTTTTTGATCACATGCTAGAACAAATTGCTAAACATGGGCAAATAGATCTCAACGTGAGTGTCGATGGTGACTTGCATATTGACGAGCATCACACCATAGAAGACGTCGCAATCACTTTTGGAGATGCCTTTCTGCAAGCATTAGGAAGTAAGAAGGCGATTGAGCGATATGGATTCTTATTGCCGATGGATGATTGTATGGCACAGGTAGCGATCGACTTTGGAGGACGGCCGTGGTTGGTTTGGGAAGCTGCATTTAAACGTGAAAAAATAGGTGAGATGCCGACAGAAATGTTTATGCATTTTTTTAAGTCTTTTAGTGACAGTGCAAAATGCAATTTGAATATTGCTGCCACAGGCGAAAATGAACATCATAAGATTGAGTCTATTTTTAAAGCCTTTGCCAAAGCCATAAAAATGGCCGTAAGTAAGACCAATAATTTTACTATACCGAGTACAAAAGGAACCATATGATAGCTATCATAAAATATAATGCCGGCAATGCTACGTCTGTCAAAAACGCAGTTGAACGACTTGGATACGAGTGCTCAATCACAAGTGATGCGAATCAAATTTTGAACGCTGATAAAGTGATTCTACCGGGAGTGGGCGAGGCGAGTTCTGCCATGAAATTTTTAAAAGAAAGTAAGCTGGATACAGTTATAAAGCAATTGAGGCAACCAGTTTTAGGCATATGCCTAGGTCAGCAACTCATGTGTAAGTATTCTGAAGAAGGAGGGACAGTTTGCATGGGTATTTTTGATGCTGAAGTCAAAAGGTTTCCAGCTGTTGATATTATTCCTCACATGGGTTGGAATAGTATTGAGATGTTGAATTCAGCATTGTTTAGTGATTTTACACCGGGTGATAATGTATACTTTGTCCACAGTTACTATGCAGATATTACACAAGATACATCATCAGTATGTAATTATATTGTGCCATTTAGTGCATCAATGCAAAAAGATAATTTTTATTCTACTCAATTTCATCCAGAAAAATCTGCAGCAGTTGGTGAAAAGATATTACAAAAGTTTTTACAATTATGAGAATTATTCCAGCCATAGATATTATTAATGGTAAATGTGTGCGATTGAGCAAAGGCGATTATAGTACGCAAATAATATACAGCGAGAATCCTTTGGAAGTGGCCAAAAAATTTGCAGATGCGGGGATTGAATACCTACATTTAGTGGATTTGGACGGAGCCAAAGCCAAAAAAGTAATAAACTACAAAACATTGTATGACATTGCTAGATTTACCAATCTAAAAATTGATTTTGGTGGCGGCATAAAAAGTAATGAAGATGTTGCCATGGTTTTCGAAAACGGTGCTATTCAAATTACAGGTGGAAGCATTGCTGTGGATGATCGAGCTATGTTTTTAGAATGGTTAAGCGTTTATGGTGCGCAAAAGATTATTCTTGGCGCTGATGCGCAAGATAGGATGATTGCTACACATGGATGGTTAAAAAGTTCAGAAACCGATGTTGTCGATTTTATCGCATCGTTCGCGGAGGAAGGTATTGTGTATGTTGTCTGTACGGACATTGCAAAGGATGGCATGCTGCAAGGAGCGTCAAATGATTTGTACAAAGAGATTTTGGCTACTAATAAGATAAATCTCATAGCCAGTGGGGGAGTGTCGTGCCTGGAAGACTTAATCGCTTTAAAATCATTGGGCTGTGAAGGAGCGATCGTTGGCAAGGCGATTTATGAAAATAAGATATCACTTAAAGAATTACAAACATTATGCTAAAAAAACGAATCATTCCATGCCTAGACATCAAGGACGGAAGAACAGTTAAAGGAGTTAATTTTGTAAATATCCAGGATGCTGGAGATCCGATCGAACTAGCTAAAAGATACGTTAAAGAGGGCGCAGATGAGTTGGTATTTCTTGATATCACAGCCACTAATGATGGTCGAAAGACGTTAGCGTCACTAGTAAATAGGATTTCAAAGGTAGTCAATATTCCTTTCACTGTGGGTGGCGGCATCAATTCTGTTGAAGATGCTAAAACCATTATCATTGCCGGGGCTGATAAGATAAGTGTCAACTCTTCAGCTGTAAAAAACCCGCAACTGATCTCGGAAATAGCACGAGAGCTAGGGAGTCAATGTGTCGTAGTGGCGATGGATGTCAAGTGGATCGACGGCCAGTGGATGGTTTATATCAATGGTGGAAAAGTAGCAACAACGTGGACGGCCATCGTTTGGGCAATGGAAGTAGCGTCTTTGGGTGCGGGAGAAATTCTGCTTACATCTATGAACAACGACGGATCTAAAAATGGTTTTGCGATTGATATTACGAGGGCAATTAGCAATGCGGTTGATATTCCTGTTATTGCATCTGGTGGTGCCGGAATCGTTGAACATTTTAGTGAGGTATTTATGGGAACAAGGGCAAGTGCTGCATTAGCTGCCAGTGTTTTTCACTACGGGGAAATATCAATTCCTGATCTAAAACAATATTTAAAAACGCAACATATCTCTGTAAGATGAACATAGACTTTGATAAAAATAATGGATTAGTACCAGTGGTTATTCAAAACCGGTTTTCGCTACAGGTATTGATGTTAGGATATATGAATGAAGAAGCTTTTACGCAAACACTATTAGAAAAACGAGTCACGTTCTATAGTCGAAGCAAAAATAGACTATGGACTAAGGGAGAGACATCTGGAAACTATCTACTGGTACATGAGATCATGGTAGATTGTGACAACGATACGATTTTGATAAAAGTAGATGCGGTAGGGCCTTGTTGCCATACTGGTAGTACTACCTGTTTTAATGAAGAGTCATCAAGAGGCTTTTTGTATCAACTCGAAAATACGATTTCGCAACGTATTGATGATAATGATGAGACGTCGTATACGAATCAGCTGTTTAGACGTGGTATCAACAAGGTAGCACAAAAAGTAGGCGAAGAAGCAGTCGAATTAGTAATAGAAGCGAAGGATAATAATGAGACATTATTTAAAAATGAAGCCGCTGATCTGCTGTATCATTTTTTGATATTGCTGAAAGCGAAGAATATCAAACTTGAGTCTGTAGAAGATGTCCTTGCGGCAAGGGTTAAGTAGATTTGGTTCAAAGCACGACCATTTTCCGATCTTTTGTTAACTTTGTACTCTTAAATGATAATAAGGTTTTGTTTCTAGTAGGTTGCAAACCTTATTTGATTAAGACAAACCATAACACGACAATCCGAGAACCATTGGCAAAATATATAGTAAGCCTACTATTTTTGTTATCAACTTTGTGCATCTACGGGCAGACTGAGCCTGTTATTACCAATCTCACTGTCAACGATGGCCTGTCGCAAGGCATGGTTTTTGACGTCATCCAAAGCAGGGACGGCTTCATTTGGATAGCCACCAAGGACGGCCTGAACCGCTATGACGGCTCTAGATTTGAGGTTTTTGTCCCTGATGCTTATAATCCTTTTTCCATAAGTGATAGTGAAGTAAGGGTGGTATTTGAAGATAGTCGAGGTTGGATATGGCTAATGTTACCCTTTGGAATAGATGTATTCGATCCTGCCTCTGGCTTGTTTTTTCATGTTAAGAATAATGGCTTTCTAAAGTCAGGTGGTTATGGAGACTATACCATTATTGAGTCCGCAGATGGTGCCATATGGTTTAATGATAAGCAACAACTTTGCAGATTAAACGTAACGGATGACTTGCTTGCCAATGCACAAAAAAAATCATCATCGGTCCTTGAACCTTCCTGTAAAATAATTTCCATGAGTGGGGTGGACGGATGGACTAACAAATCTTTGACACCTGACGTCTTGCTTTATACAATAGACAAAAAAATACTGATTGGCACCAATGACGGAATTTTTCAAATTGATCCTAAAACTGAAAAAATTACTCCTTACTTGCCAAAAAGTGACTGGGTTATTCGTAGTATGAAAGAAGATGCTAAGGGAAGAATTATGGTAGTACTGAAGGATGAGGTACTATCCAAGGAAACGCCAAAAATAAGATGGATTTTTATTGATAGTGAGCATATTCAATATTTTGATGATCAAGTGAAGAATCCAACTAAAAGCATTACTTTCTCACGAGATGGGTACTTATGGACCTATAGAAATGCAAAGGTTCAAAAATGGAATGTGCAATCCTTTTTGTCAAATGGCAAGCCTGATCTTGAAATAAAAGCAGAAGACATATGTGGAGTCTCAACCATGGGCATTAATAAATATTTGTTTGACAAAAGCGGTGTTCTATGGTTAGGATTAAATGGCTATGGCATGACATCTATATACGAAAAAAAGAAAAATTTTAGAAGTCATCTCCCTAAGTTATCACAACGAAGATTTTTAGAAGCTCCCGATGGTGGAATTTTTTCATTGTTTCATCCAGGTGAAAAATATTCATCCATTTATTTCCAAAATGCTTTTGATCATCAAGACTTTATTACAGGACAACATCGGCCCCTGCGCGAGCCAGGGAACCTGCCTCACCTCATGCGCCGCATTCTGTGGCGGTGCCGCCAACGTGTTCGACTCCGGCTGTGAGGGCTTCTGCACCGACGGCGCCAACAGCGCCTGCCTGACCGACGCCGCCTGCGGCGGTCTCAGCCAGGGTTCCTGCGACGGGCCGGACGGCGTCGGCCTCGGCAACGTCTGCGACTGCACTTGCCTCGACAGCTCCTCGGGCCTTGCGAGCCCGGCCGGCACGCTGCAGTGCCAGCTGGCGTTCAACCTGACCGTCGAGCCCAATCCGGGCAACGGCATGATCTGCGACGGCGCGGACGTCAGCATCAACGTGGGTGACACCTGCGCCCCGCTGACCACGCAGACGG
>JANMMV010000424.1:0-8701 GCA_031373565.1 Saprospiraceae bacterium | reverse complement strand
TCAAGCCCAGCGATCTCATTTTTGAGAAGATCTTCATACTTTTTTGATTCTGCATTGCGACGATCCATCATCGCTCTGTAATCATTTAGTTTGAGCGGATATTTTGATTGATCTCTATTGTTTTTGATGATCATGGCGCTTTCTAACAACATCTTGAAATTAGGATTGGCACTTACTCTATCATTACTCTGCTTTACAACTTTTGCTTTATTGCCGAGAGAGACTACATTCTGACCATACTTTGCAGGCGGTATTTCTGACCATTCGAGTGGATTTTCATACTCTTTTTCGCCTGTCTCTATATATTGGTATGTATCAGGAAGTATAATATCTGGGATGACACCCTTAAGTTGGGTAGACCCGCCATTGACTCTATAAAATTTCTGCGTCGTCATTTTGACACTACCTAGTGGCTTTAACTCATCATAACCACGGATACTTCTATCAAGATCATAGAAACGTTGCACTGTGCCTTTGCCAAAAGTCGATTTGCTACCTACGATGATAGCTCTGTCATAATCTTGCATAGCTGCGGCAATGATCTCAGATGCTGATGCGCTGAAGTGATTAACGAGGATGATAAGTGGTCCTTTATATAATACACTTGGGTCTTTATCTACATGCAAAAATGGTGTATTTTCTTTTCCTTTTACTTGCACTATCGGGCCTTCCTCTATAAATAGGCCACTCATATCTACCACGTCATTTAAACTACCGCCACTATTGTTGCGAAGATCGAGAATGATACCATTAACATTTTGAGCTTTTAATTTTGAAATCTCAGTAGCGATATCCCTAGCACACGAATTGCCGCCGTCTTCAAATTCTGAATAAAACTTCGGTAGATAAATATAACCTACGTTCTGTATATTGTTAGGTATATTGATCAAAGCGCTTTTGGCCTTAGAGTCATCGAGTTGCACTTCATCACGCTCGATTTCCACATCGACGATTGATCCGTCTTTCTTTTTCTTTACAGTCAAGATAACTGTCGTTCCTTTTTTGCCACGCACAAGTTGCACCACATCGTCTACGCGCATTCCTGCTATGTCTACTGGAGCTTGACCTTTTTGAGCTACCTTTTGAATGATATCCTCATCATTGAGTTTCTTCGTTTTCCATGCTGGTCCACCAACAACTATGCTCGAGACTTTGGTGTAATCACCCTCAGTTTGCAAACGCGCTCCTATACCTTCAAGTTTGCCACCCATATTGATGTCAAAGTCAGCTTTGTCTTTAGGTGAGAAGTAATCAGTGTGCGGGTCGTAATAATTTGCAATAGAACCCAGATACGTCTCTAATCTATCAGATCTACGCATTTTTGCAAGTCTATCAAACCAATCGTTGAATCGTTTTTTGATCTCTTTGGTAGCTTCTGCCTTCAGTTCTTCATCTGTTTTCTTTTCACCTTTGAAATCAGGTTTTGACTGCGCATCAAGTTTTTCTGTCCACTCTGTCATGATCTCAAAAGCAATCATCTGTTGCCACTGGTCCTTCATCTCGGCATTGTCTTTTGGGTATGTACGTTTGTCAGGATCAGTCTCGTAGCTATCATTTTTAGAGAAATTCATTTTTCCTTCGATGATTTCGGCAAAATCTTTTTTGGCTCTCGCCATGCCTGCATCAATCATCGGAAGTGACTCATTAAAAAATTCAAATGTTCTCGCACCTACTTGATTATCTATCTTTAGTTCACTAGCTTTGAGTTTATTGAATTCGACTTGTGTCAAAAATCTTTTCCCACCATCGACTCTTTTTAAGTAAGTTTCAAAAACCGTCTTTGACATTTGGTCATCCAGTTTTTTGGCATTAAAGTGTACATAGTCTATGGTTTGCATCATGCTTTGCAGAATCAGTGCTTCACGATCATTATTGATAGGATCTTGTCCTTTGATCGAATTTGTAAAGAAATAGGCACCAAAAAGACCTACCACTAGCAGCGAACTTCTAAATATCATTTTTTTTATTTTTATCGAATCCATGAAAAGTTAGTCAACATTTATAATTCTTGTACAACATCTTTTTTAAAGAATGGATGTGGCACACAATTATTTTATGTCAAATATCACTTATTAAAACTGCATTTTGGTAAGTTTCTATAACATTCTTTACCATTTTAACAAAATTATAACTTCGAATGTACCGCTTGTGCTTTTTGATAAGATCATTTTGGCATACAATCTTAGTCATTTGGTTCTCCTTCAGCAATCCACCAAAACCAAGCACAAAACCATCCATACAACCACAAGGGCAAGACTCCTTCTAAATGTGTCTCGATACCAAAACTTATCATAGCCGGAATAAAAAATGCAATAAACCAGATGTTTCTCCTTAATTTTGAAACAAACAAAGGCACAAGCATATGTGCCAAAAATACGATCAGTCCCAATAATCCCCCGGACGCCCAATAGACCAAAATCTCACTACTAGGCAAAAAATAACTTTCTTTACCCATCTCAGGCAAATTGGTACCATACCAGTTATCTATTTTGCCCTGTAACTTGCTAAAGCCGTGACCTTTGAATGGTTCTTGTTTGATCAACTCTAGACCGCCTATTATCGAATAATATCTCACCGCATCGCTAAGACCATTGATATATTTACCTTCGCTATAGAACTCATAGTCGTATTTCATATAGCGTACTCTCTGCTCAAAGGAGGGTATAAATTTAAAGCTCAAATAAGGCAATAATACGATCATAGGCAATAGAAGCAAGGTCCATCGTCTTGCCTTTTTAGTTACTGCTGAGATGATCAAAATGAGCGCCGTGATGTATAAGATCATCAATCCCATCTTAGAAGTAAGGACATGTAAGTAGGCAACTTGTCCTACGATATATATCACTAACAAAAATTTTAGCCACGATATTTTAGTCTTCACATATTCGCAACCCGCTATAAGACACGCTATAACCACAGCCCATGAAATGCGTATGTGGTCTCCCATAGCGAGCACTTTCATCACTTTTGAAACACGATAATTAGCAATGATCTGTTCGTAATTACTAAAATAGTATGTCAAGCTATAAATACTAGAATACAACATCAACCCAATAAATACAAAATTAAAAATCTGAATCTGCTTACGATTTGGTCGCCACGAAAAGATAAAAAATGGAAAAAGTATCAGCAATAACTTCATCACGCCGCGATACTTTAAAAATGATGCACCTTCTAAAATGATATCGCTCATCAATGGCAGTAGCGCTATTGCGATAAAAGTCCACATCCAAGGGTGATGCAAGACTTGCTTCATTTTGGACATGTAAATGATAAAGTAAACACCTATCAAAAGAAATCCACAATTGGCAACTACCCTATTGTGCAAAAAACCTATTAATAAACACGCTATCCCAGCCCATGCCAACATATTGGTGTAGGTTCTTAAATTGTCGTGCTTATCAGAAACTGCCTGCATAAGTAAAATTTCTAAGGGCAAAAGTAATATTAGTTTGAAGACAACACTATTTGGTCGCAAAAAACAATAAGATCGATTATGTTATCTATGCTATTAAACTATACATTTAGGTAAAATTGTATAACGTTTAAATAATTATGTTTACTTTCGTCACTCATTTAAAAACGTAATAATAGATGATCTTAGGTGTTCTCAAAGAAAACCATTTTCAGCGCGTGGCCATCGTACCATCCACATTCAAAAAACTTAAAGCTTTGCAAGTAGATCTTCAAGTAGAATCTGGCGCTGGTGATGCTTCTAGTTATCCAGATAACCAGTATACTGAAGTAGGAGCTACGATAGCTACTCGAGATAAGGTATTAACGACCAGTGATATTGTCGTAAGTCTAGCTCCATTAAATGACACGGACTTGGGTAAAATGAAGTCGGGTGCTTTATATATATCAATGTTAGCTCCTTTCCAAGACGAAACAGTGGTTCCAGGGTTAGCTAAGTACCCTATACATGCGGTTTCGATGGATATGATACCGCGTACTACTTTAGCGCAATCGATGGACGTATTATCATCAATGGCATCGCTATCCGGCTACAAGGCCGTACTGCGAGCTGCTGATCTATATCAAAATATGTTTCCGATGATGACCACTGCTGCTGGGACGATTCCACCAACCAAAGTACTTATCTTAGGCGCAGGTGTTGCGGGGTTGCAAGCGATTGCTACTGCAAAACGACTTGGGGCTGTAGTGGAAGCATTTGACACGCGCGCTGCGGCACGAGAAGAAGTAAAATCACTTGGTGCTTCATTTGTAGAAGTGCCTGGTGCGGTAGATGATAAAGGCGCAGGTGGATATGCTGTTGAGCAATCAGCCGAATATCTTACTAAACAGAGAGCCTTAGTTCAGGAAAAAGCGATCAAATCAAATATTATTATAGCCGCTGCGCAAGTGCGTGGTCGCAAAGCGCCTATCTTGATTACGGAAGAAACGATCAATCAAATGAGACCAGGGTCAGTGATAGTTGACCTTGCCGCTTCTACAGGCGGTAATTGTGCATATACTGAAAACAATGCTTGCATCACACAAAATGGCGTTACGATATTGGGAAATTCTGATCTAGCCGACCAAGTTTCTAGTATAGCAAGTACGCTATTTGGCAATAATGTAGTCAATTTCTTACAGATGTTTGTCAAAGAAGGACAGATAAATTATGATATGGGCAACGAAATTATGAAATCAGCTCTCATCTCTAAACCAGCATAACCAATGGAACAAATTCTCGTATATATTACCGAAAATGTAAATTTCGTTTTCTTACTTATTTTGATGATCATCTTAGGATTTGAAGTCATTTCGAAAGTACCTGCTGTCTTACATACGCCGCTGATGAGTGGTGCGAATGCTATACATGGTGTGGTGATCATCGGGGCGATCATTGTGATGGGACAAGCTGCACCAGACGATTACCTAGCGATAGGTCTGGGCTTTGTAGCTGTCATTTTGGGTACGCTCAATGTGGTAGGTGGTTTTGTCGTCACTGACAGAATGCTCGAAATGTTTAAGAAGAAAAAGAAGTAGGATTTCTAACAATTAATTTAGCAACAACACATGTCAAACGGATTTTTAACGATATCATATCTCATAGGCAGTTCTTCTTTTATCATCGGTTTGCGAATGCTATCGCATCCTGAGACAGCTCGTAAAGGAAATTTATATGCTGCTATTGGTATGACACTTGCCATATTTGCAACCATATTTCTATATAAAGACGCCAGTGGAGTTGGTCTGAACAATTACCTATGGATTTTTGGAGGGCTTCTGGTTGGTACCGTCGTAGGAACTATCGCTGCCAAGCGCGTACAGATGACAGCGATGCCACAGATGGTAAGTTTATTCAATGGTATGGGTGGTGCATGTGCGGGTATCATATCGGTAGTAGAGTTTAATCACATGATGCATCAAGGATTAGTTCTTGGCGATCATGTGGGACAGAGTATTATTATTTTGCTAGGTCTTGTAATCGGTGTGATCTCGTTTGCTGGTAGTATGGTTGCCTTTGGTAAACTCAATGGCAACATCAATGATCGAACCATCCCTATGGGCCAAATCATCAATGTAGCGTTGCTGATCGCCATCGTTGTCATCGTGTACATGATGATCTGGGGCGGTGCCGGAGAATCTTTATTTTACATTTTGCTCGCAGTATCTGCTATATACGGTGTGTTGTTTGTAATGCCTATCGGTGGCGCAGATATGCCAGTCGTGATTTCATTGCTCAATTCATTTACAGGAGTAGCAGCCGCATTGGGGGGATTTTTATACGATAATAATGTCATGCTTACAGGGGGAATCTTAGTAGGAAGTGCAGGTACAGTACTCACCGTCCTCATGTGCAAGGCTATGAATCGCTCACTGCTCAATGTGGTTATCGGTTCGTTCGGTGGAGCAAAAGAAGGCAGTGCTGCTGGCCCTGGCGGTGGATCTTACAAAGAGATAGCGCTGACGGATGCCGCCGTTCTGATGTTGTACTCTAAAAAAGTAATTATCGTTCCTGGCTATGGTCTCGCCGTAGCCCAAGCTCAACATATCTGTCATGAACTCGAAAAAGTACTGGATGAGAATGGTGTAGATGTCAAATATGCTATCCACCCAGTCGCAGGTCGTATGCCGGGTCACATGAATGTGTTACTAGCAGAAGCAGATGTATCGTACGATAGGTTAGCAGATATGGAAGACATCAATCCAGAGTTTGCCCATACTGATGTGGTCCTAGTCCTCGGTGCTAATGACGTTGTCAATCCTGCTGCCAAAACAGATCCAGCCTCACCTATCTATGGTATGCCGATCCTCGATGTTGAAGATGCAAAACATGTGATCGTCAACAAACGAAGTATGAAACCAGGCTATGCAGGTATTGAGAATGACCTATTCTACCGTCCTAAGACTTCGATGCTATTTGGTGATGCAAAAGATGCACTTACTAAGCTAGTAGCTGAGATTAAGAGTATGGCGTGATCATTTCCCAACAGTGTAAACTGCTTGTGCCGGCGTGGCGGTAAGGCCACTGATCGTAAAGGGAAAGTAGCTCATTCAAATTAATCACATTTTTCCAATTTACGCTTGTTATGTAAATTAAAGATATTGATAGGTGGTTAGATTAAAAACAAATTTGCAGATTTCTTTGTGGATCGCTCACAAAGCGTAAAAAACATGTTACTCCCTTTGCTTTTACATTATTGATTCCGACCTACCATTTGGCAAGATAGGCACATTTGAGATTTAATATCTGTCTTTCATTTAGGTTCTAAAGTTAA
Source organism: Saprospiraceae bacterium (assembly GCA_031373565.1). Classification (GTDB taxonomy): domain Bacteria; phylum Bacteroidota; class Bacteroidia; order Chitinophagales; family Saprospiraceae; genus OLB9. Next base: position 1,973 of record JANMMV010000424.1, on the reverse strand, counting down.
TATCGACTTTTGTGGTGACGCTAAAAACAGAAAATAGCTTGATTGAGTCGAATATGTGTCGACGAGCTACGGGTCATGTACGGATTATGTACGGGGGAGCTATTAAATATTTACGGGTTATCAATTAAGTATCTATTAAGTATCTATTGAGTATCTATTGAGTATCTATTGAGTATCTATTGAGTATCTATTGAGTATCTATTGAGTATCTATTGAGTATGTACATTCAGGAGCTCTAAAGTCTGCCGTGCCGCAGCGTAGGAAGAACCACACATCGTATGATTCTTTTTAAAACAATTTCTGCACTTCACGCCAGATATCAGCAGCGATTTCTTCTTCACTACGGTCTCCATTAATGCGTCTTATGTGCTCTGATTTTCCTACTTTAGCGAATGCTTCTTCGTATTTATCATAGACAAGTCTAAGGTTTTCAAGTGTTTCATACATCTCAACTGTTTCTCGACTGCGACTGATTCGCTCCATACTGACTTTAGGTGATATATCTATGTAGATATGAATGTCTGGTTTTAGTAACATAACCGCTTGTGCATTGATATCCATAACCCAGTCCATATCCACATGCGCACCGTGATACGCGTAGGATGAGAGATAATATCTATCAGTAACAATCGAGTATCCATCTTGTCTTAGCGCTAACATTCCATCTTTCTCAGCTAGAATATGATGTAACCTGTCAGCACCAAACAACGCTGCTATCACCTTTTGGTCACCTTCTCGCTTGCCCGCAAAAATTTCTCGAATCATCTTGCCAATATCGCTATCAGTAGGCTCAAAAGTGGTGTGCACTTTATGCCCCAAATTATTTAATTGCTTAGCGAGAAGTTTAGTTTGGGTGCTCTTGCCGCTACCATCGATGCCTTCTAGGGCTATAAAAAGTGGTTTCACAATGTATTTTTTAAAAGCCAAAAGTACAATATTATCAAAGAAAGCACACAACGAATGTATTCCTTCGATAAAAATGAAATCGAAATTATGGCTTTAAACTGCTAATTTGGTCCGACGCAGTAGCATTTTATTAATTTTGACAATAAATATGCGCTACTTCATTATATTTGCCAGCTATAATACAAATATACCTACCTTATGACTCGTTTTCTCTTACTTATTTCATTTTGCTTTGCGACTACTTTAGCGTCATCACAAGAACGTTCTAATCATGCCAAAAAATTTGAGCAGTTAGACCAAATGCTTCGCTCACCAAATGAATATCGTGGTGCTGATGGCGCTCCGGGACCAAAGTATTATCAGCAAAAAGCTGACTACAAAATCACTTGTAGTCTCGATACCAAAGAGCAGAGACTCGATGGCTCAGAATCTATCACTTATCATAATAATGCACCGGTTGAAATGACTTATCTGTGGTTACAGTTGGATGAAAACGAGCATGAAGCTAGTAATCCTAAGCACCACATGAATGCATCTGGTATGGGCAAAGTGATGAATGAAGGTTCGCTCAAAAACCTTGAAGCAACAAAGTATCTTGATAAATTTGGAGTTAAAATCAAGAAAGTAACTGATGCTTCTGGCAAAGCTATGAAATATACAATCGTGGAAACGATGATGCGCATAGAATTGCCGACGCCTCTCAAAGTAGGCAAAAAAGTTTCTTTTAACATCGATTGGTCGTACAATTTGACAGATAAATTTAACACCCCTAGCTGGGGTCGTGGTGGATTTGAGTTTTTTAAAGATAACAAAAATTATCTCTATACTGTCGTTCAATGGTTCCCGCGTATGTGTGTGTACAGTGATTTCGAAGGGTGGCAAAACAAGCAGTTTCGAGGTACAGGAGAGTTTGCTTTGACTTTTGGAGACTATGAAGTAGATATCACAATGCCTGCAGATCACGTAGTCAATGGTACTGGCTTATGCCAAAATCTCAAAGAAATGCTTACTCCTGCTCAATATAGTAGGTGGATGCAGGCACAAACTGCTAAGACTCCTATTGAGAT
>JANMMV010000377.1:0-5961 GCA_031373565.1 Saprospiraceae bacterium | reverse complement strand
ATGTTGCGATATTCAAATGGTTTACTTGGATTATTACGCCAGATATTGAACGATTCAAATGTAATAAGACTGTCAAATCCTGTCAAGTTCCCCACGAGTCTTGCTGGGCCAACCCTAAGATTAAGATATTGATCGGCCAATGTGGGATTACGAATCGCTGAAGAAAAAGACACTCTAAAATAATTGTTTTGAGATGGCTTCCAAACTACTGAAGCTGCTGGACTAAATAAAAAATTAAAATTTTGATTTTTATCCAATCTTGCTGCCGCTGAAACAGTGAAATCTCCAAACTCTTTGCCTGCACCACCATAAAAACCAACTTCAGTGTTGCTGATACGAGTTGTAGAATCGTTGAAAATCGTTCCTTCAGAGTTAGGTCTATACATTCTTGCATTAGCACCGACCGATAAGTCTTTAAAGAAACTAGACGCTATTTTATATTCGCCATGGACATGATACAAGGCTGATTTATCAAAAAATCTTGTCCCATTCTCCGAGCTATTGTTTTTGCGACCTACGATATCATTAAATAAAGAATCATATCTAGCTGTGCCCGGTACATAGAAATCATTGGTATTGTATAACGAATTCTTTTTATTTGCAAATTCCGATGCGTCCTTGTGCCAACCATCCAAAAGAGCTCCATTTTGTTGTTGCCATTGAATTTGCGCGTCAAAACCTTCGGCTGGATATCCCAATTCTTTCATTTTCTTAAATACACCACCTAAGTCATTTCTAGACCACCATGATGAGTATGCATTTTGCCATTGTTCGTTTGTTCCTGCTGCTTCTATCAATTTCTGTGCAGTGAAATATGGATCATACGAATCCCCTGCATCTTCGTGTGTTGCGTAAGCGCGTAAAAAATATTTATCCTTTTTCTTAAACTCTACCTTATGCTGGTAGAATTGTATCCCGCGTAAACTAAATCTATTCTCTCCTTGATAAACGGTAGTTCCGTAACCAAAATTTGATGATAATATTAGCTCAGGTGACTCATAATCTTTATCTGGATTGGTCCGAAAATGTAGGCTCACCCCAGACTTAAGATTTCTTGTATTATAATCTACCAAATCAGATTCGTTATATCCTTGACGGTGAAAGGTATTTAGACCAGCTCTAGCGTCATACAATGTCGCAAAACTTGAAAAATACTCATCGCCATAAACGTTTACAGCATTAGCTCCACCAGGATTCTGCACCGCTGACCATACTCGATTCCCTTGTGACCCGGTAACTGGATCATAATTGTCAGCTACCCAATCATTCGCACGGAGGTATGAGAAATTAACTTTGTAAGCAAAATAAGGTTTTCCAGACTTGTTTTTGAAAGCATCACCATACCTAAATCCGACATCTAACATACTTCTTTCGCCTACTTTGACGCTAGCGGCCAATCCTTGATGAAAAAACGGATTCTTAGTTTCCATAGCAATCACACCATTAAAGGCATTAGGGCCATAAAATGCAGAGCTAGCTCCCACGACAAGATCAACCTTCAACACATCCAATTCAGAAGCACCCAAGAAATTACCCAGTGAAAAATTGAGACCCGGTGACTGATTATCAACGCCATCTATCGTTTGAAGTGATCTAACTGGACTCGTACTATTGAATCCGCGCATATTGATAACCGTAAATCCTAATGAAGCAGTCGTAAGATCGACCCCTTTAAGAGATCCTAGTCCGTTATAAAAATCTGTACTTGCCGTTTGTTTTATCGCAATCGCATCTAGCGACTCGATTGTCAGTGGTGCTGCTTTTTGCTTATCAGAAATTCGTTGCCCTTTGATCTCGACTCCTAGATCTATTGTTACGGGTTCTTCACCCATTTTAATCTCAATTTTACCAGGTGCATTGACGATATATTCAACATCTTTGTAACCAATATATGATACGATAATTGCAGCTGGCAAAGAAGGCAGCGTGATATCAAAACTTCCATCATAATCAGTAATCGCACCTTTAGTGGGATCGTCTTTTCTGACAATGGAGGCACCGATTATTGACTCACCATTTGTCGCATCGATAACGATACCGCTTATTTTGTTTTGTCCTTGGATGTCCCACCCAAAAATAAGAACACATATTGAAACAAAAATGCCACGATATATCAAATTTTTACCCATTGTCAAGCTTTGATGATTTGTTAATAGCTTGCAAACTTAACACATCAAGTTCATATATTATATACATAGCGAGTACTTTCTTATAATTTATTGGGAGAGAATAAAGTGTCAAAAATTTATATTTGCACACTAAACTTGTGCAAAGCGATGATAACTGCATTTTTCCCATATAATATTTTGCTGTACACTGTTCAATTTAAAAATTTCAGAAGGTTATTATTTTCAGATGTAGGTGCAAAAATGGAAAATTTTCGCATAAATACGTGGTTTTAAAATTTCTTTTGGTGAGCACCGCCGAACAATGGCTTTTTAGTCTATTTTTGCACACAATAAAAATCAAATCACGTGTTGCCAAAATCATTTTTTACCTACTTTTTTGGATTGACTTTAGGCATCCTTCTTTCTTGCGAGCCGAAGCCATTTGTTGGTAAAATGCCTACAGATCCCACTCACATTAGATCTGATGAAGATGAAAACCACAGCAAAGCTCGAAAAAACTGGTTTGACCTTGTGCACGGTGGGAATAAAAACGATTGGAAAACCATCGAAGCTCAAAACAATTGGGATAAATATCAAGCCAACCTTTTGTCGCCGATTCAAAATAGAGGTGCAGACGAATGGGTAGCCGAAGGAAATGTTTACGGCCGTTGGATCGAACGTGGATCTAATAACAACGCGGGCAACATCGAAGCAGTAGATTTTGATAGTGAAGAAGATATCTTCTACGCGGTCGGTGCAGGGGGTAGTATTTTTAAAGGTGATTTTACTGGCTATAACTGGCAAGTTGTCAATGATAAGCTTCGGTTCAATACCGATTTTATCAAGGTTATCAAACTAGAAAATAATACCAAAAGAATCATTTCTGGGCTGAATGGCATCGTACATTACTCTGATGATGGTGGTATCACTTGGGTGTCTTCTACTGGATTTTTAGAGACATCTAGCGGATCTGCGTTATATGATTTGCAGGTTACTAAATCAGGATCTTTAGTGGTTTTAGCAAAGCGATCGGGCGGAGGAACGATGAGGTGTTATGTTTCTCATGATAAGGGGAAGACTTTTTCTACCTTGAAAATTTTCAATAATTCAGATACGCAAAATCATGCCGCCGCCTATGATAAAGTAGCTGATGTCCTCTATATCTTAGAGCGAAATAATGCGACACAGTGCTCCGTCTTTGCTTATAATGACGCTACTAAAACACTAGATACAAAAGCAACTAAACAACCGTTAGCATTTACCGATGATTTTAATATTAACCTAGCTGCTGTGACCTATCGAGACACTGTACGTTTCTACTCTTTTAATGAAAAAAGTGAAGTTTACGTATCTAAAGATTTGGGTAATGTTTGGTCAAAATTATCTACAATGCCTTCCCAGCCATGGAATGTTGGGATTTTTGCTTCTTACTCTGATCCCCGCAAGATTTATTATGGTGAAGTCAACTCGTATCGATCTCTAAATGTAGGTCGCAACTGGGTTAAAATGTCTGAATGGAGTGATTACTACAGCAATATTTATAAGTTTCTACACGCAGACATTATGGTTATGGATGAGTTCACAACTTCAAGTGGCACGCCATTTCTTGTCAATTGCAATCATGGCGGTATAAATGTCTCCTATGATTATGGTATCAACTGGGAAAACATAGGTTTATTTGGGCTCAATGTATCTCAATATTATGATGTTCGCACTTATCCATCTGATCCATATTTTGTATTTGCCGGGTCGCAAGATCAGGGCCAGCAGAGAGGTCCAATAAGAGACGGGGAGACAGCTGAACTATATCAAAATATATCGGGAGACTATGGACATATAGAGTTTACAGGCAACGGGCGATCGCTGTGGTCAGTGTATCCTGGCGGCTCAATCGGCTTTTATGCTGAGCCTTTGACACAATCATATCCTAATGCTAGCTATGAAATCAGATCAAAAAATGAGACTGTGTGGATCCCACCGATCATCTCTGGCCCAAATCCTGCACTTAATGAAGTAATAGCTGCTGGCGGAAGTACTCTCGAGACTTCTAATGGATCTTTCTTACTAAGATTGAAAGTTAAAGGTAATGATGTCATAGCGACCCAGATGCCCTTCAACTTTGCATCAGGTGCCACAGGGACCATTTCAGCTATAGCGATTGATCCACGTGATACTATGTTGTGGTACGTCGCGACCACTGGCGGTGGATTTTTTAATTCTTCCGATGCAGGTAAGACCTTCGTCAAGCGCAAAGAATTTTTATCCCAATCCCATTACCTTTATGGCTCTTGTGTTTTGCCATCTATTGTCAATACGGGAGTTGTATACCTTTCTGGCAATGGTTACGCTAATAAACCAGTGTACAAGTCAACAGATGGTGGAAATTCATGGGTAGAAATGAGTGAAGGGCTTCCTAGGACTACCGTCTTTAATATCGTCGCTAATGAAGATGAATCCTTAATTTATGGCGCTACAGAGGCCGGTCCTTACGTTTTCATCACTGCTAAAAATAAGTGGTTTCCTTTGTCGGGAAGTATGACACCTACACAAACATACTGGAGTGTAGAATACGTCAGTGCCACCAAAACAGCTAGATTTGGCACCTATGGTCGAGGTATTTGGGATTTCAATTTTAAGGAGCTCAACACCCCAACACAAGAAGACCAACTTATTGCAAATAGTATCGCAATTTATCCAAATCCTACCACTGATTTCATCAGATTTACCAATATCGAGCCACATTTGATATATGATGTACTTATTTATGACTTTAAAGGACAATTAATAAATAAAAAATCAGTATTTAGAGATCAGTCGATAGATGTATCTTCTTTCCCTGCAGGTAATTATATTGTCAAAATCAGACTACCTGGTAATTTAACCACAAGTATCAAAATGGTAAAAGGATAGTAGTTTATCATTTTTTCCTATCTTTCCATCATCAAAAATCTGAGTCATTATGGAGGAGAGTGCGAAAATGGTCCCAATCTTTACAAATGATGCAATAGTACTTGGTATTCTATTGGCTATCATAGCATGGGTATTTTATACATCATCACAAAAATCTGGTTTCTGGAGCAAGTTCTACTCCTATATTCCACCCATGTTAATGTGTTATTTGTTGCCAGCACTTTGTTTTTATCCCCTGGGTTTATTTTCGAGTGAAACGTCAAAATTATACTTCGTAGCTACTCGCTATCTACTACCAGTCAGTATTATTTATTTGTGTATTAGTGCAGATATCAAGGGATTGATAAGCCTCGGACCAAAGTCACTTATCATGTTTTTTACGGCTTCGATTAGTGTTATTATAGGTGGGGTGATCGCATTTTTATTTGCTATTTACGTTATCCCAGATTTGATCATGGTTGAGCCAGATCTTTTGTACCGCGGCTTGTCAACGATTTGTGGAAGTTGGATAGGCGGTAGCGCCAATCAGACGGCCATGAAAGAGATATATGCTGTCCCTGATGACCTTTTTGCATCGATGTTAGTTGTGGATATCATAGGTACATATACTAGTATGGCGATATTGCTTTACTGGGCCAAAAATGCGCATTTGTTTGATAAATGGGTTGGGGCCGATACGTCTTCACTCGAACAACTAAAAGCTAAGATGTCCAAGTTTGCTCAAAGTAGCAATGAAAAACCAACTTCGACTCAATTGATTTACCTTCTTGCGGTGGGGTTTGTGACATTAGCTCTATCACATTGGATGACTGACTTGGTTATGCCGATTATGCAGCGCAATGCTGAATGGTTGAATGCAAATAGACTTAATGCACTAAGTAGTGATTTTTTCTGGATAGTCTCTTTTGCCACTGCATTGGGCTTTGGTTTTTCATTTACCAAG
>JANMMV010000362.1:0-17642 GCA_031373565.1 Saprospiraceae bacterium | reverse complement strand
CCTGCCCCGGTCGCCAACTTCAGGGCCAGCCGCATCAGCTCCGGGTTGGCGTCGTTGTTCGCGCTGGCCAGATGGTCCAGCAAGGATTAGATTTCGATAATCAAAATTATAGATGCCTATCTTGTATTGATCATTAGACGTTACAGACACGTATTTTCGACGGAGAAAAACTTCTATCTTAAGTATCAGCTCTTCGATACTGAATGGCTTCGTTATATAATCATCGGCACCTATGCGCAACCCATGGAGCCGATCGTCTTTCATAGATTTAGCCGTAAGGAAAAGTATTGGCACGTTAGGGTCAGTCGCTCTAATCTTTTCGGCTAGTGCAAATCCATCCATCTTAGGGAGCATTACATCTAGGATACATAGATCATAGGTGATATTAAAGAATCCTTCGATAGCCGATTCACCATCGAGGTAGTGATCTACTGCGTATCCATGAATCTCTAAATTGTCTTTTGTAACGAAGCTTAGGGTTTCGTCATCTTCGACGTACAGTATTTTTGATTTTTCGTTCATATTGATGTAAGGTGATTTGGTATTGTTATTGTAAAAGTTGATCCGTTGTTCAATTCCGAGTCGACACTTATGTTCCATTTATGTGCGGCACAAATATTTTTGACATAAAATAGTCCCAATCCGAAACCTTTGACATTATGTATATTGCCCGTCGAAACCCTAAAAAATTTATCAAAAAGTTTCTTTTGATTCTCTTTATCTATTCCTATTCCATTGTCTCGCAATTGTATTAACAATTGATTGTGCTGATCGGTTGCGACTTCGATGATTACTTCTGGTGTTTCGCTACTGTACTTTATAGCATTGTCAATCATATTTGCGATCACATTAACAAAATGAAGCTTATCTGCATGAATGTAGACCGGATCTTTAGAAGTGACGAAGTTAATATTTCCTTTGTTAAATTTGAGTGATTCATTATTTATAATTTCGCGAAGAGCCCCATTTAACTCAAAAGTTTCTTTCTTAAGTTCTAGTTTATCTTTCTCAACGCGCGCGATGTTCAATACTTTCTCGACTTGATCGTTTAGACGTTGGTTCTGTTCTCGTATGATTTGCGCATATTTGGAGAGCCTGATGTCGGCTAATATATTTTTGTCATTGGCTAGAAAGTCTGACGCTATTTTGATAGAAGATATAGGTGTTTTAAACTCGTGCGTCATATTGTTAATAAAATCTTTTTGTAGCTCAGAGAGCCTTTTCTGTTCTAAAATTACCCAAATACTATAAAGGAAAAACAGAATTGACAACATCGATAAAGACGCTACAGCCAAGGCCAAGTTTTTGTTTGCCAATAAAAAGCTCTCACGGGCTGGGAATCTTACTACAAAATAGTAGACAAGATCATTGAACTTGGGTAGCTTTTTCTTTGTTTTTTTGATCGTTTTTTGATCTTTAGTATTGTTTGAGATATAGTTACCATAGACTAGCTCGTCAGTCGTACAATTATAAACGGCGTATTCATAATCTATATCTAAACTTTGTTTTTGCATCTCTTGCAATAGATACTTTTCCAATACGCCTGCGTCTACTACACTATTAATATTGACAGCATAATAATTCGATGATCTGCGTTGCACCAGACCAGATTTAGGTAGCACGGTTTTGTTGTAAGTTGCCATACGATCTGCGACTTTGCGCAAAACGATATTGACAGATTGGTCAAACTCTTTATCCTTGATATTCCAAGTCTTGAGTAACCAATATAGTTGCATTCCTATAATACCTATGATGGATAGTCCACCCAGTATGATCAATCTTCTTATTAATTTACTTGGCAATTTGTGTCTATTGAATCAATCAAAGATATAAAGTTTAATACAATTTGCATTCAATACTCTATAAATTCATACTTTTGGGCTGTTATGACACCACTTTTACCATTTGGATATCGATACTTACTAATCACAAGTTTTTTTCTTGTGAGTAATTTTGGCTATAGCCAAAACAGATCGAACCCATTTGAAGTAAAACAAAGGATGACATTACTTACTAAAATTGATACTAGTTCACTGGCGTCAAATACTATTGATACCGCTGCTGGATTATTTCAAAAAGATACCGCAAATATGAATGGTGGGGTAAATAACTCCGGAAATTTATCGTCTGATTCATTACGGAGAGCAGTATTATTGAGTGATAATCCGTTTGAAGTTGATCATGTGCCTGTCAGAAGGTCACAATTTGAGAAACGCAAAGAGAGCATTGAAACTTCAATCAGTTCTACACAAGCATCTAATGGGTTCTTAATAGGATTCTTGCTGCTTGCATGCGCGCTTTTAGGTATAGTCATAAATACCCGATCAAAGAACCTTTCATTTATACCACAGACTTTGTATAATGAAAACATGCTGAAACTTGTCCACAGAGAAGAGAGCAATAAATTTTCTTCATTCTTTATCTTTCTGTATACGATTTTTGTGATTAATTTGAGTACTTCCATATATCTAATCAACGGACATTATGGTGGACCTAAAGGAATTAAAGTATTCCTATTAATCATGGCAGGGACGATTGTTGTATATATGGTCAGACACATTTCATTGTCACTAGTGGGTAATTTATTTGATGTTTCGAAAAATACAAACCTCTACAGCTTTACGATCATGATTTTCAATGCATTTACGGGATTATGCCTATTACCCATCAATTTTGTAATGGCATTCAGTCCCGAGTCCGTTAAGGGACCTACCATTATTTTCGCATTGGTCCTCATAGGTATTCTTCTACTATTGCGCCATCTTAGGGGTTTATTAATCGCATCTGAGTTTATTTTTAATAGATTATTCCAATTTATTATTTACCTTTGTGGCTTTGAATTAGCACCTATCTTGATTGGAATCAAATTTTTGATGAAATACGGGGGAGTGTAGTAAGAATCTAACAACCACATAGGTAAATGAGTACAAACGGATCATCATCTCAAGCGGAGCAAAAGTATATTGAGCAGTACTTACCCGTCAAATCTATCTTGATGTCGATGCCGAAGCCAGAAGACAAATCACCCTACTACGAGGTAGAGCAGAAGTGGAATTTGAAGATAGACTGGCGGCCATTTGTCCAAGTAGAGCCCGTCACAGAAAAAGAATTTAGAAAAAATCGTGTCAATCTTGGTGAATTTCCTTGTGTGATTTTCACAAGCAAGGGTGCTATTGATAATTTCTTTAGACTTGTGGAAGAAACTCGTGCCCGAATCTCTGCAGATACGCGGTATTTTTGCCTTACAGAAGCGATTGCTAACTATCTTCAAAAATTTATACTTTATCGTAAGCGCAAAGTTTTTGTAGGCAAGCGGATAGCTGAAGACTTGGCTCATTATTTCAATAAATACAAAGGTGAAAAATACCTTTTGCCCTGTTCAAATCTAGGTTCTACTGAAATCGTAAGTTATCTTGAAAAACTCAAAATAAATCATACAGAGGTTGTAATGTACAACACCGTCTCGGCTGACTTGTCAGATCTTAGTGATGTATTTTATGATATATTAGCTTTTTTTAGTCCACAAGGATTAGAATCTCTGTTTGAGAATTTTCCAGATTTTGAACAGAACAATACAAGGATTGCCGTCTTTGGCAATGCTACTGCCCGAGCAGCAGAAGAGAAAGGTTTAATTGTCAACATTAAGGCACCGTCGCCAGAATCACCTTCTATGACGAGAGCGCTTGAAATTTATATAGCAACTGCTAATGGACCTAAGTGATCCCATAAGGCGACAGGTTTTGCTACTGCAAAATGTTCTTGTTTCATTAAGAAATACGTAGGACATGGACATCAAGTTTATACAAGATTTAGAGAAAAGTTTATCAGGAGACCTTCCAGGTGAAGAAGCTCAGCTGAAAATGGCTCCGATGCACAAAGAAGCCTATCGCACTGTACCTAATGATCATAAGTTAGCTTGTGTGATGATACTTATTTTTCCCAAAAATAAAGAATGGCATCTTTGTCTCATAGAGCGTCCTAACAACAATCCAGATGATAAACACGCAGGGCAACTGAGTTTTCCCGGTGGTCAGTTAGATGAAGGGGATGATACATTCGAAGATTGTGCCCTTAGAGAAGTATACGAAGAGATCGGTGTGGCGCCTGAGACAATAGGTATTTTAGGTAGCTTAACGCCGCTGTATGTATTTGTCAGCAACTTCTTGGTACATCCTTTCGTAGGTTTTACAAACGAATACCCTAGTTACATAAAACAAGAATCCGAAGTAACCGAGATCATCGAAGTTCCTATCAAGCATTTTACTCGATTAAAAAACAAGGGAATTGAAGACATCAGCGTCCGGGAGCTCGTGTTGCCACAAACGCCTTACTACGACGTTAATGGTAAAAGACTATGGGGAGCTACTGCTATGATGATGAGCGAGCTCGAACATATCTTAGCTGATATTGAAATAGATTAAGCCCCTTTTGTACGATTGTAGGATAGTCCCTAGGAGAAAATGGTGGGATATTTATCAAGCATAAAAAATAGAATTGAATATGTGGGAAAATGAATCATTATGGTTTGAAATAGCTGTGGTAAGTATCATTTTTGCCTTAGGGAACATATTGATGGGACATTTTGAGGAGCAAACACCCAAAATTCGTAGGGTTGGCAAATATCTAGTCATGCTATTATTGGTTTGCTTGATTTCAGTCTACTTTGGTAGAACGGTCGCTATGATATTTCTTTCATGCTTCATCATTCCATTTCTATATATCCATGCTTATTATTTGCCTAAGGTAAAAGGAATTCATGGGCTAACTGGAGAGCCTAAAAGCAAATACTATGAATTTCGTGGGTGGAATAGGGATTTATTCTGAATTGAAGCTCGAAATGTATGTTTATCACAATGTTGTTAATAGACATAATAACATTTTCGTATTTTAGATTATCTTTGCAGATTAGACACGCTTTCGAGAATGAGACATTTCAAACGATATATGGTCACATCGGCCCTCCCCTATGCCAATGGACCACTTCATATTGGGCATCTTGCCGGGGCATATTTATCAGCCGACGCGTATGTAAGGTTTCAACGTTTGATGGGCAAAGACATAACTTGGATCTGTGGCTCTGATGAGCATGGAGCTGCGATTACGATGCGCGCTCTCAAAGATGGTATAAGTCCGCAACAAGTTGTAGACAAATATCACGAGTTGTTTAAGGACACATTTGAAAGAATCGGGATTTCATTTGATTATTATCATAGAACTTCGGACGCTTTACATCACGAGACGACACAAGAGATATTTAGCCATTTGTATAAAAAAGGTGAGTTTGATCAGATAGAGTCCGAACAATACTACGATGAGGCCGCTGAGCAGTTTCTTGCCGACAGGTACATTACGGGCACTTGCCCTAAGTGTGGAAATCCTGAAGCATACGGTGACCAATGCGAGAAATGTGGGTCTTCACTTAGTCCTACAGAATTAATCGATCCCGTCTCTAAGTTATCAGGCCAAAAACCTGTGCTTCGCAAAACAGTTCATTGGTATCTTCCCCTTAATCGATATGCTGATTGGTTGACTCACTGGATAGATACTGGCGAAGTCGATGGCAAAGAGCTTCATGATCCCAATGACTGGAAAAACCATGTCTTAGGTCAGTGCAAATCTTGGTTAGAAGGCGGACTACAGCCTAGAGCGATGACAAGAGATCTAGATTGGGGTGTAGATGTGCCACACAACATACCTGGACACGAAGGCAAGAAAATATACGTCTGGATGGATGCACCGATAGGCTATATTTCAGCAACTAAAGCGTGGGCTCTCGAAAATAAAAAAGATTGGAAAAAATACTGGAAGAGTGACGACACAGCGCTCATTCATTTTATAGGAAAGGACAATATCGTTTTCCATTGTCTCATATTTCCAGCTATACTCAAGGCGCATGGTGATTTTATCTTACCGATCAATGTTCCCGCCAATCAGTTTCTAAATCTTGAAGGTAACAAAATCTCTACTTCTCGCAACTGGGCAGTATGGGTTCACGAATATCTTGACGAGATTCCAACCAAACAAGATGAACTCCGATATGCTTTGTTCAAAAACATGCCTGAGCAGCGAGATAGTGAGTTTACATGGAAGGGATATCAAGACGCCGTCAATACAGAGTTGGTCAATAATTTGGCTAATTTTGTAAATAGAGTTGTCGTCCTGACAAATAAATTTTATGACGGCAAAGTACCGACATTTGATGAATCGGCAGAGCTATATGGGCCAGAAGGTGCTATGGATACGACCTACCATGATAGTGAATTGTTGAGATTATTTGATGATATCGATGCGATGTCAGAGTCAATACGCCAATACGATTTCCGAGGAGCACTAAAACAACTCATGGAGATATGTACCAAAGGCAACCAGATATTGCAGTTTAATGAGCCATGGAAGACGATTAATACTGACAAGGATCAAGTAGATGTTTCGATGAATTTATGTCTTCAGTACGTCGCGGCCATTGGTATAATTTGTAGACCATTTTTGCCATTTACTTCAGATAAAATTCGCACCCTACTCAACCAAAAACCTATTGTAGAGAAAGGCGAACTTGTCAAAATGATGAATAGCCTCAGCGAAGGTGAACCCATCATCAAGAGTAAACATAAGATTGGCGAACCTGTACATCTTTTTACTCGTATAGAAGATGGTCTGATTAGCCAACAAATGGACAAACTCAAATCAACCGAAACTATCCTGGATCACGAATCATCTACTAAAAATGACGATACAATATCTTACGCACCTATGAAAGAAGAGATAACCTACGATGACTTTGTCAAGATGGACATCAGAACTGCTACGATAACTCATGCGGAACGTATACCCAAAGCCGATAAATTATTAAAACTTACCCTCGATCTAGGTTTTGAAACCAGAACAGTGGTCTCCGGAATAGCCGAGCATTTTGAACCAGCATCCGTCATAGGGACAAAAGTAAGTTTACTTGCAAATCTTGCACCTAGGACAATGCGTGGCGTAGAATCACAAGGTATGATACTAATGGCAGAAGATAGTCACGGCAAATTGAGTTTTGTATCACCATCTCCTGAATGGCAAGATGGTCAGGTTATAAAATAGTATTGTGAATAAAGCAGAA
Source organism: Saprospiraceae bacterium (assembly GCA_031373565.1). Lineage (GTDB taxonomy): Bacteria > Bacteroidota > Bacteroidia > Chitinophagales > Saprospiraceae > OLB9. The sequence goes on along the minus strand of JANMMV010000362.1, from coordinate 10,540 downwards.
TCCATATTGCGACAACATAATCTTAAAGTCACCACTTTTAGATCTGAAGTGATGGAGATCTTTTTGACATCACAACACGCACTATTGCTCGGTGATATCGAATCACGCCTAGATACGCATGATAGAATAACCTTGTATAGGACGCTCAAAAATTTTGAGGACAAAGGACTGGTCCATAAGGTCAATGTCGGTACTACTTCCACAAAATATGCACTGTGTGTTGACGATTGTTCAGAGGACGCACATGCTGATGAGCACGTTCACTTCCATTGTAATAGATGTGACAACACATTTTGTTTAGATCATGTCCACATTCCCACTATCCAGCTCCCATCAGGTTTTGCATTTGCAAATGCGCTTATGACGATCAATGGTGTTTGTAAGGAGTGTAGTGTGATTTAAGATCTTATAAGAATTTGCATGGTTTTAAGCTTGTTGGTTTTATAAACTTTGGCTAATTACTCAAATATTTGACAAAGGCCTCCGTAATAGGAATCCCCTATAGAAAGAGATGTACCATTTCTAAGAGCCACTTCCCGCTCGCTATGGTCTATAAATGATACCCATTCAGTGTTAATTGCTTCAAATCTATTAATTTGTCTAAAGTTTGGTGGTAATTTTTGAAGCAGTTGTGTGAGTGACAGATTACTACTAAATGAATTGCTTTGCAGAACGATTTCAGTAGTTCCTTTTGTTTTTTCTCCAGTTTTGACCAAGACTATATCTGGTGGATTCAATATAAAACTTTTTTTATTGGATTGGATAGTTATGAATTTGTTCGGTTGAGTGGGTAGAATAGAAATAGGAGCATTCGTAATTTGTCTACGTCTGATGTATTCATCTAAAATCTTTTCTTGATGTTCTAACCAGTTTTCCCAAAATGGTTTATTAAGAATATAAATAACATGATCACCATATTCATTATGGATCTTCTTGGCATATTCATACTCTCTGAAGCCCGTATTTACGACAATAGGTGGAATTGGAAAATTTTCTTTAATCAATCTTGAAATAACTTGGAAAGAAAGCCCACCTACAATTTTAATATCCAGAAATATAAGATCAATTTTTAGTGTTTTGATAGCATCGTAGGCTGTCTGGACTGAATCGGCTTCCCCTATTATTTCAAACTCTCCAGACTCTACCAAAGCAGAAGCTAACTCATCTCTTAACATCAACTCATCCTCAACGACTAACGTCCTGATTTTATCAGATATCATATCTAAATTCTTTTGGAATTGTTACTATAACTTTTGTGCCATGTTTGTGTGGATAGTTCTCGTCTGGTTCTAAATAGGTGTCTTCATAAGCTACAGACATTTTCTGTTCATTATAGATATTGTAAATAGCTACCAAATCATTCATCACTTTTGTACTAGATTTCCTATCAAAAGTTGGTAATTCATCATCCATCATTCGGCCTCGACCATCGTCAATGACATTGATAGCAATATTCGTACTTGATTCAGAAACTTGAACCATTAAATGTCCATGAATATGATTATTTGCTATACCTTTCTCAATGCCATTTTCTACCAAAATTTGTAAAATCATTGTAGGTACATAATATGTATCAACATCTGACCCAATATCATTAGTTATTGTAAAACTGATCTTTGTACCGTATCTGATTTTGCACATCATAAGATAGTTTTCTACAATTTTCAATTCTTCTGATAACAAATGAATATGTTTGCCTTTCTCTGTATTGTTATATATCCTTTCAATATTATCTGCCATTCGTCCTATAAGTACAGTAGCATCAGGATCTTTTCGATATTTACTTTGCATCCAGTGAAGAGCATTATTAATAAAGTGAGGGTTAAAATAATTAGAAAGATTTTTTATTTTCAATTCATCAATTTGCCTTTGATTCTTTTCTTTTTCAAGCGCCGATGTTAACAACAATTTTTCTTTTTGTTGTTTATTATAAATGTATAAAATAGGAAGGCTTAGTATTGCTAATATAATTAACATCCAAAAAAGTATACTTTCTGTCCAATATTTTGGTATTTCAACAGTAAAAGTTCTTCTATCAGCTAGAATATTGTTTTTATATGCTAATAATTGAAATACATATGTGTCTGGAGCTAAATTATCTACCAAGATACTAGGGTCTGACAAAGCAGCATATTTTTTTATGGTATCTCCTCCTGAATTGACAACGTAAATATCATAAAAGATAGCATTGGACAAAGCTAATGTCGAACTTCCTTCCCAGGTAATATTAATATCTCTTTCGCCTTTTTTGCAACGATAAATATGATCTTCGCCTACAATTAAAGTGTCGCAGGTAATAATTCGAATATTACTTAACTTTGCTGAAGTAGTATCAAAATACATTTTTTTTAAATCAAACCTTAGTACACCAGATTGTGTACCTACCCATAGATAGCCCTTCTTATCAATATGGATACAGTTTTGTTCACCTTGAGTTTTGGGTAATTCTTTGCCAAACCAAAGACTGTAGGTCTTTGGTCGATTTGAGTTATTTATCAGGTTCTTATAAACAAAATGAACACCTTGAAGAGAACTCATTATCATAAATTTGTCATGTTCAATTATGGAGCCAATATTTGACCGATCATTACCAGGCAGAAGTATTTTTTTTGCACGATCAAAAATTGATTCTTTATATATATTTACCTCTGAAACATGATTGACAATATACAAACCATCAGTAGTACCTAACCATAAATTATCTTCGTTGTCATTATCACTGGAAGTCGCACCAAAGTCTTTTCCCGTTTCGGTTCTCAACCATGTAATACAAGAGTCAATTTTTGGGTCGTATACTGCAATTCCTTGTGATGCTCGTCCCATCCAGATTCTTCCTACTTTATCTTCTGTAAGCGTAAGAATATTTTCAATCGTAAGACCTTTTTTTATAAAACGATCATTGATTACACGATTACCTTCTATATTAAAAAGCCGTAGACCTTTGCTTGCAGTACCCATAGCATATCCGGATTTGAGCTTTTTAATTATAAAACCTGTAACATTTTCATTTGTGGCACCACCTAGAGAAATATTTTTACCATCTTTTATCACTGACAATTTATTAGCAATAAATAAAATTCTATCATTTTCAATATCAGTGTAACTTCCTGGCAATACATCTGATGACCTTAATCTTGTGTCGTTTGGTCGGGACAGTTTCTCACCGTCCCAATAGCTAAAACCAGCATTCTCATATCCGCCAAACCAAATGCGTCCATGGCTATCTTCTGCTATAGTATGAATAGAAGATACCATATTGGGAGCATTTTCGTTTATTTCCATAATCTCTGGATATCTGACAACCGGGCCCGACCCAGTCCCGTACCAAAGATGTCCATAGTGGTCTATACGAAATGTATTTTGTAAATAATTTTTTCTAATATTTTGATAAATATTTTGATGATTGCTATCAAAATGCACTAAATTTATTTCGCTTCTTGTATTGTTCCTTTCTTCTATACCAAGGATGTACCCATTCATATACTCACTTATGTCAACTTTGTTTGATGAAATTTTATATAGAGAATCATGAAGATTGTAAAAATATTTTTGTTTGGTTATTTGATTTGAAAGCCTGTAGTACCCCCCCTTAATAAATATGTCTGCTATCCATGATGAGTCTGAACTGATGTTAAGTTGAGTAGTGGAGCCATCTTTATTTACCTTATAATAATAAAAATTATTTGTAATAGTGTCTCTATAAGTAAGAACACTTTCTAGTGAATAGGAGGAAAAACGTTTTAAGTTTTTTTTGTTGGGTTTTTGATAGAAGTAATTACTTGGTACAAAAATTCGGTTAGAACTACTAAATGTATCAATTCTACCTGTTTTATCAATAGTAAATGGCAGTTTCGAGTTTTCATCTACCATTCCAGTGATATTTGGCGAATGGTAGAAATGCCACTTTTTTGATATGTCAAATAAGGAAATTTTACTACCATCAACATACCATTTCCCAACCGCTGATTCAAATTGTATGTTAAATTTACCATTTTCGTTAGCTTTTAATGGCACGGAATACGTATTGGTTTTAAATCCATCATAGCTATACAATAGATTCCCCTGAGGAGAACTAAACCACATTTTACCATCAATTGCGGAGTAGAAGGTCATATCTACTTCAGTATTTACTCCGACTGGCATCTCAATGTTCCGTTCCATTGCATTTTGCCCATGGCCATTTATTAATACCAAAGTAAAAATTGGTACCAAAACGAGTATTTTAAATAAAAATCTTTTCACGCTTCGTTAAGAATATTAATGCCACGAAAATACGATAAATATACATACAATTAACGTATTCCGACCATGAACTCTACGTGTTTGCCTCTCCAAAGGGTCAAAATGAGGCATGAAAGGGTTTTATTAATCAATAACTCTATTTATTGCTTTGATGGTTTATTATGCCATGCTTCATTGTCAAAACACGCAGTTTGATTGACTTGAAAAAAACTGAACGTAATCTCTGCCTACCTTTGTGTCGATGATTTTATCAAACAAACAACTTTTAATTTTTTAACAAACAAAATTTTATTATCATGAAAAATTTAATAATATTAACAGTTATTTTTAATTTCACAAACTTATTTAATTTCTTAAGTGCTCAACCGAAACCTGATCTCAAAATTTCCGAAATCGTATCTCCCCCAGCAAGCACTGGATCAGGTTCAACAAGGTGGATTAACTTTAAAATTAAAAATCAAGGAAATGCTAATGCAGGTTCATCGAGAGTTAGGGCGTTTGTTTCTGCAAACACAACATTAGAACTTACAAATGACATAGAATTAGGATCAAGCGCAGTAGCAGCCATTAATTTTAACACTACAGTGACAACAGGAATAAGTTGTAATTTTCCAGCTATTGACGCTGGTCCATATTATGTTTTGTTGCAATGTGATGCTAATTCTCAATTAAATGAATCTAACGAAAATAATAATTTTTGGAATTTGCCTATTCAAATTACTGGTACACCACCTGCTCCTTCTAATAATGATGTTTGCGGAGGAATAGCTTTGCCACTTCAATCATCATGGAGCTATTTGCTTACATCAAATTTTGGATCTAGCACCACATCTACACCAACAGGCTTAGGAATAAGTTGTGGAAATGCTTCCAATGATGTTTGGTATAAATATACTTGCGGCGAAAACGCAACTTACACAATACAAGGTAATGCTGGTACATTACAAGACGGGGTATTTGCATTGTATAGATATGTCGGTTCAAATTGCAACAGTCTAGCATATTTTACGTGCAATGACGATGATGGTCCAGGCTCTATGCCAAAAATGGTAGTACAACTGGTGAAGAATCAAATATATTATATAAGAGCTTGGGGTAAAAATAGCACAAAAGGCACTTTTGGGGTATGTATTCGCAAAGGTACTTACAGCAATGACGGTGGAATTGAATCAAGAGTTACTCGGGAAAAAATGGATAAAATAGAAATTTACCCTAATCCTACAACTGGTTTACTTAGAATAGAAAATATCAATCTATTACAAAATATAAAACTTGAGATCATTGATATTAAAGGAAAATTAGTAAAGGAATACAGTTATGATAATAATGCAATTGATTTGAGCGAACTGGTTAATGGTGTTTATATTCTAAAATTTTATCAGCCTGAAAAACTGATCATTAAGAAAGTAGTTTTGCAAAAATAGATATATCATTTGAAAGGGCGACTGAAAACTTGGTTGCCCTTTTTCTAATATAGTTTTTACTATTTTGGACGAAATATTTTGATCGCATAAATGTACCGTATATAGTACTTTTAGAAAGCACGCTTTAAATATTTAAAATTAACTAGTAATAATTTAGATTACATAAAACCTACTTTTTCTCCAATTCTGCTTCTACTCTTGTAAGTAGATTCTTGGCCGCTATCTTGGTGCGAGAGAAAGTATTGATGACTTCTAGTTTATAGGTGTAATTGGTTAGTAGTAAGTTTCTCAATTTTTTGATTCTTAATGCGTTGGTTTTTTCTTGGGTTGAAACAAGATTTAGGCTGTCCTTCACTACAGGGAAATAGATGCTCATTTCGGGGATCAACTGCGTCATAGTGTGCGTTTTATCTACAGTTGTCCATTCATTACAATAAGGTACCACAAATGTGTAATAGGTCAAGAATGATGTTTTAAGGGAATCAGTTTTGATTAGATTTGTTTGTGAAGATGCTTTGATTTCTTCAAAAGCGGTTTGATTTGATTTAAAATCCAAATAGCTAGAAGCATTGTCAATATGAAAACTAATGCTATCTGAGATCTCTTCAGGAAGTTTGAAATATGCTAACTTATTAGAACTCTGTGTAATCTTTTTACCCACACCGATCATACCCGATAAGATAATAGTATCTTGAATCAGATTAGATTTTAGAATAGTCAAGTGCTTAAGAGCGGTTTCTTGATCTTTTCTATTTTCCCTCCACTCATCAAATAAAAAGGAAACTGATATCCCGATAAAAATGATTAAAACTTCTGAGAAATATCTTAGGAGAAGTCCTTTGAAATTTTGCTTAGCTACCTTTTCTGCCATTTTATGAAAATATTTGCAAAAATACGTTGTGAAGAGGATTGCATATTTCGCTCTAGCCTATTTTTTATTCTTCCTCGCTTTTACTAGGGTACATTGTAGCGACATTTCGCAGCAATTCATCGACTCTAAACATCTCATCGATCGTCTCATCAATATAGAAGTGTACAGCCGGTATTCTACGTACATGGTGCTTGATACGGGCGGCAAGTGCCTGTTTGAGCACGTGTGTGTGATTCACTATACGTTTTAGAACAGCTTCTTTGTCTGGTGCATTGAAGATGCTGAGGTAGACTTTGGCCTGGGAAAGGTCCGGTGTTACACGTACGATACTCACCGAGACGAACGCATCTCCGTAAATATAAGTACCCTCCTCTTGGAAGACGGGTCCAAAATTGCGCTTGATCATTTCATTGATCTGTGATTGTCTTTTAGTATCCATAAGTCTAATGTGGGGCAAAAATATTAATTTTGTGCCAAAGCGGATCATAAACACCTATATATCTTGGCAGCCGGTACACATATATTAGATACACCCATAGAATACGTCAAAGGAATAGGCCCTGCCAAAGGTGAGACTTTTCGCAAAGAGTTATCTATTCATACGCTGGGAGATCTGCTTTTTACCTATCCATTTCGATACATCGATCGCACTACTTTCCATCTGATCAAGGATATCGATGCCGATGGTGACAATATTCAGCTTAAAGGTACACTGGTTTCGGTTGAGAAAATCAAAGGCAAAACCAATAGATCTCGCGTGACAGCCATGTTTAAGGATAGCACTGGATTTATGGAGCTGGTTTGGTTTCAGGGGGTGACTTGGATTGAAAAAACACTGGACATAGGTCAAGAATATATCATCTTCGGTCGAGTAACCATTTTCTCGGGTAAAAAACAAATGGCGCATCCTGAGATGGAACTTTTGTCTCAGGCGCAAGTGACATTGACCAAAACTTTTGATCCAGTCTACAGCAGCACCGAGAAAATGAATGCGAAGGGCATCGATAACAAAGCCCGACGGAAAATCATACGAACTATTATCGATAGCCTTGGCGTCAACGACCTTCCAGAGACTTTGCCTGATGCTTTACGAACAGCACTAAAACTATGTAATCGGAGAGATGCGCTAGAATGGATCCATTTTCCCAACGCCGAGCAACAAAAAGACGCTGCCACAAATCGTATCAAGTTTGAAGAATTTTTCTTTGTTCAGCTAAGACTTATCCACAGTAAAATATATAGGCAGCATAAATTCAAGAGTGCTCCTTTTGAACGCATCGGTGATCTGTTTAACCAATTTTATAATCACCAGTTAGGCTTTGATCTTACCGGTGCGCAGAAGCGTGTTATCAAGGAGATCAGAGCTGATCTTGGGAATTCTAAACAGATGAATCGCCTCTTACAAGGAGATGTCGGTAGCGGCAAAACCATTGTGGCCCTTCTTTCGATGTTGATCGCGATCGACAACGATTTTCAGGCATGCATGATGGCGCCAACAGAGATATTGGCACAGCAACATTTTGCGTCGATCACAGCAGCTTTAGGCGATTTGCCTGTACGTGTTGCGTTTTTGTCGGGTTCGGTCAAAGGCAAGAAACGTGCTGAGATTTTCGCTGGTCTCGAGGATGGAAGCATTCATATCGTCATAGGCACGCATGCGCTTATAGAAGACAAAGTAGCCTTCAAGCATCTTGGTTTGGCAATAGTTGATGAGCAGCATAGATTTGGTGTTGCACAGAGAGCTAGTCTCTGGAAAAAGAACGAATCGCTAGCGCCACACATCCTTGTGATGACGGCTACGCCTATACCGCGCACATTGGCTATGACGTTGTATGGTGATCTGGATGTATCAGTTATCGATGAGTTACCGCCAGGGCGCAAAGAGATCAAAACGATTCATAAGTTTGAAGTGGCAAGACCTGAGGTGATCAGATTTATGCATGCTGAGATTGCAAAGGGTCGTCAGATATATGTCGTATTCCCACTGATTGAGGAATCGGAGAAACTGGATCTGCAAAATCTACAGAATGGATATGAGCAATTATTGCCCCATTTTCCGATGCCAGACTTCCAGATTAGTGTACTCCACGGTAGGATGAAGGCTGCCGCCAAAGACTATGAAATGCAGCGATTTGTCACAGGAGTGACCAATATCATGGTGGCTACTACCGTCATTGAAGTCGGTGTCAATGTACCCAATGCGTCTGTGATGATCATTGAGAATACAGAGAGATTTGGCTTATCACAGTTGCATCAATTGCGCGGTCGTGTGGGCAGGGGTGCTGAGCAATCCTATTGTGTGTTGATGAGTGACTATAAGCTTTCCAAAGAAGGCAAAGAACGGATTGCAACCATGGTCCGCACCAATAATGGATTCGAAATAGCAGAAGCCGATCTCAAACTACGTGGGCCCGGCGACATCCAAGGAACACTACAAAGTGGTGTCCTGGATTTCAGATTAATCAATATCAGTACAGATCGAGCGATTATGGACGCGGCACGCCATTTCGCGTTGCAACTCATGGAGAGAGACCCCAATATTGAGCTTCCAGAATACAAATGTATCAGGGAAGAGCTCGTCCGCATCAAAACCAAAAATAAGGATTGGGCAAGGATTAGTTAGATTTTAAAATTATAGATAATAAATTATGCATTTATCACATGATGCCTTATTTTTGTTCAACAAAACATTAACATCATGCAATTAAGTTCAACAAATAAGAATATTCTAGTATCCATTGCAGCCATCTTCGTTGGTGGTCTATGTGTCGGTCTTGGCCATACTATTCAGTTTCAGCTCATTCCATTACCAGAAGGAATGGATTTTAATAGTGAAGAGTCAGTATTAGCGCACGTACATGAAATAACGGCTGGTGGTTGGGCATTGACATTACTAGCTCATGCTCTTGGGCCATTGGTAAGCGGATTTTTGGCCGCAAAGTTTGCTGCTACCCAACATCGTAGAGTCGTGCATATTATCGGTATCGTATGGACTATCGTAGGCATTATGAATTTATTTAATATGCCGCATCCGACATGGTTTATGATTGCAGATGTCTGTATGTATCTACCTATGGCGATCCTTGGCGGTAGGTTGGCACGCAATCCATTATAAGATTTAACACCTTATTTTATAACAAATCATCAAATCAAAACATCATGAACAAAAAATTTGTAATCGCTTGCCTCGTTGGCGGGATCATTCTCTTTTTATGGCAATTTTTATCAAACGCAGCCATCGATATTCACGCCGCCAACCACAAGTACACCGCCAATCAAGATGCTATTATCGCTACCCTTAATGCCAATCTTACTGAAGATGGGCAATACCATTTACCAATGTATGCACCTGACGCAAGTGACGAAGTAAAGCAAAAGATGATGGAAGAAGGTCACCTAAATCCATCAATTCAGATCAATTATCACAAGGTTTATGGCAATACAATGCCGATGAATATGATAAGAAGCGTATTAGCTAACATCGTAGCGGTAGCTTTATTTGTGTTTTTTGTTTTGAATCAAATGAAAGTAGTCAATCTCAAAAGCACTGTGATGTTGGCCATCGGCGTATCTCTTTGCATGTATCTAGTTACATCATACGGGAACGCCATTTGGTACAAGACCAATTCTTTTCCCGATTTGATTGATGCTATCGTCTCATGGGGCCTGACAGGTGCTTGGTTGGGATACTACTTAAGAAGGGATTAGGTTATTTTCTGCATTTATGATAACATTGAACGGCACAGATTAGTACCTTACTGATTTGTGCCGTTTTAGTTTATAATGTTTTTTTTCGTCGGGAAAGATAAGAATAGAAGTAGTTCAGCCTTCGCTTAAAATGCTAAACACAGAATTCTGGATAGACTCAAGTCTTAGCAAGTACTTGTGAAGTCTTTTTAAGTACCTGACGGGTCTTTTCAGGTACCTGACGAGTCTTTTCAGGTACCTGTCGAGTCTTTTTAAGTACCTGTCGGGTCTCACGAAGTACTTGCGGAGTCTCACG
>JANMMV010000361.1:0-3433 GCA_031373565.1 Saprospiraceae bacterium | reverse complement strand
CGTGAGACTCCTCAAGTACTTCGTGAGACTCCTCAAGTACTTCGTGAGACTCCTCAAGTACTTCGTGAGACTCCTCAGGTACTTCGTGAGACTCCTCAGGTACTTCGTGAGACTCCTCAGGTACTTCGTGAGACTCCTCAGGTACTTCGTGAGACTCCTCAGGCTCTTCGTGAGACTCCTCAAGTACTTCGTGAGACTCCTCAAGTACTTCGTGAGACTCCTCAAGTACTTCGTGAGACTCCTCAGGTACTTCGTGAGACTCCTCAGGTACTTGAAAAGACTCGTCAGGTACTTGAAAAGACTCGTCACGCACTTGAACCCGGAAGAATTGCCAAAATTCAAAAATGAATGAGATTTGAATCATTTTAGAAATAGAACCGATTCAATCTCCCTTCTTCGCTACCACTATTCGATCCTTGCCTTGCATATCCCTAATTAGTTCGATGTCTTGTAGTCCTGCACTTAAAAATGAGTCTACCACACGCTGACCATGGCTTTCATGAATCTCCACGATTAGATGGCAGCCATCATCTTGATATGTCATTACAAAAGCAGAAAGCGCGTCGTAAAACTCCATGACATCATGATTTACAAACAAGGCCATATGCGGCTCAAAATTGATCACATTGGCGTCCATCGACGCCTTCTCATCACTATGGATATAGGGTGGATTCGAGACTACAAGGTCTACCTTCGGTAAATTTGACCAGCACGAATCATTGAGAAAATCAGCTTCTATCCAGCGAACAGTAGTGCCAAGGAGCGCATTATTTTGTTGACTTACTTCCAAAGCTGCATTGCTGAGATCAAGTCCGTAGACATCTGCTAACACAGATTTTTTGGCAATGGTGATTGGAATAATTCCTGAGCCCGTACCGATATCTAGTACACTTTTCAATCCCGCTGCTTTAATCGTATCCAATGCAATGGCAACCAGTTCTTCAGTCTCTGGCCTAGGTATCAACACTGATGCATTGACTTTAAATTTGAATCCGTAAAAATCTGCAACGCCGCCTATGTATTGCCACGGCTCATAAGCTAAGAGTCTACTCTTGATACTTAGTAATTGTTCTTGGTGCTCATTTGTCACTAGATCCTCATTCCAAAAAGTTGAACCGAAAACATCTTCCATCAGATATCGGGCGATGGTCGCACCTTCTCGGGGATCATATAACTCACCTAAAATATTCGATAAATCATTATAAATGTCTCTGTATTGTGGTGCCATAAAAAGGGTTATTTGGAAAATTTGGAGAATTCGGCTTATTTGTCATTGAGTTTACCAAAGAGCGGCAAAAGATTGGGTATAGATAATGTAATAAATTCCCATCAGAGCCAAAGAATATATTGTGTACCATTTTAGATCTATCAGGTCTCCAATAGAGATTGATCTCATCCTATACAACATGATGATCATAATAACTTTCTGACTCAGATATGCGATCACTGTCCCAAATGCCAAGCCCAACATTCCCCATTTTTTTACAAATAAGACACTTAGGACGATATTTGCCATGACTTCTATGACGCTTGACCATAAGATCACATCATTAGCATGGATAGATTGAAGCGCAGTTTGCGGTAACAATACTCTACTGACCATAATAAGCAAATATGTATTAAATATATAGGCTGAAGCCACAAATGCTTCACTATAAACGACTTTAAAAAGCCACGGACTTAAGATCATCAGCATGATTGCCAACGGCATAAAAACATGCATCCACTTTGTCGCTTGTTTCTTTAGCATGGCCACATCCAAGGTTTGATCACCGTTGATCATTTGCGGAATCAGGGCAGTAGAAATTCCCACAAAAACTAAACTTACAAACGGTAATTCCCTTCCTCCATAGCGGTATATCGCAAACTGTTCCAAATCAAAATAATGCCTTACAAGCAGACCATCAATCGTATCCATCATCGTACCTAGCAGCAAAGTTAGGCAAATAGGCAGCGCGTAATAGCCAAATTTTCGAATTGAAGGCCAATCAACGGGTCCAATCTTTCTATCCAATACGACATTGACAAGGTATATCCATCGCAACAGACTGTGTATGATGATGGCACCAATAATACTCCCAATATCACGCGTAAAAAAGATCACAAGACCAAGCAGTATCAGCAAACTACCTTGACTCCACAATCCATATTTTGTTAGACTTGCAGCCTCATTCTTTACTAAGAAATAGGACTCTACCAAAGGTAAACTACCAGAAAAAAGGATCAAAATGGCAGATAATGTATAGTACCATCTTTGCTCAAAACCGGTTGAATCAGATCCCGTCAGATATAAAAGTATTGAAACGGAAACTATCATTGAAGCAACAGACGTCATCCAGAATGCTGATCTGAATAATTGCTGAGATTGAGTCGATTTTTGAAAAAAAGAAGTAGTCGCAGATGCAATACCCGATGACCAGAACATAGAGCAAGCCATCGTCATAAACATGATCCACTCATAGTTGCCTATTTGAGACTTTGCTACCCCAGATTTAACGATCAAGACGCTAACGATAATACTCACTAAAAATCTCAAACCCAAATAAAAAGGATAGGCAGCTGTGCTCTCCTTATGTATCTGCTGAAAAATGCCTTTGATTTTGGATACGAATGTGGTCATGAATGTCAAAGATAAGAAGCAAAGGTCACTGTGTATAATTTATCCATTAAAATCAATTAATTCGAGTTTTCTTGCCCAACAATTAGCACTCAGTGATGCTTTTATCGTAATAAGGCGACATATGATATTAAAAATTATCGCAAAGTGTAATAAAAGTAATATTTTTGTATCAATTAAACATTTATTTATGTTAAAATCGCTATCTCTAACTACTGCTTTTCTATGCTTTTGGCATGCGTTCTTAACAGGCCAAGTTAATACAGAATTGACTTCAGCTGTGATATTTGAATCGAGCCCAAATGATATGGAAAGAATATCTAATGAGCTTACTACAAAGGTTAAAGATGTATCCATTCGAAAAATAAGTAAGAATTTCGATTTCTATCTCGCTGCATCATCAACCGATCTCAAAATGTTGAACAAGTTGGTCGCAGGGATCAAAGGAGTAAGTTCGGTTACAAATGATGATGTTGTAGAATTGAGATCTAAGCCAAATGATCCAAGGATTAACGAACAGTATGCCCATAGTTTTATTAAGAGCTTTGAAGCCTGGGATGTAACTACTGGAGGTAAAGATGGGAAAGGACGCGATGTTGTAATCGCAGTCATTGATGATGGATTTCAGATCAATCACGAAGACATAAAGCCCAACCTGTGGATCAATCCTAGTGAGATTCCTAATGATGGAATTGATAATGATAATAATGGGTACAAAGATGATATTAATGGATGGAACGCCAAAACGAATAAGGGCTTGCTCGATATCAGTAGTCACGGAACTTATGTTGCTGGTGCTGCAGGCGCAAAAGGTAA
>JANMMV010000283.1:0-2505 GCA_031373565.1 Saprospiraceae bacterium | reverse complement strand
CTTGTATTACCTGGTTTTCTGTAGCCTTTATTTGTCGTTGTAATCAATACAGCATTTTGATTGCCTAATCTTCGTAATTCATTGATCATTGATGTTTGGTCTGTAATATTGTTATAAGAGCAATCATAATTTCTCTCTGTTAAGTACCATTGCAAATCAGGCTCGGAGATGATCATAACTGGAGTTTTGATTAAGTTTTTTATGGCTTTTTGTGTTGAGTCAGAAAACGAATATGGTGATTGCGCATGATAATTCTCCAATGCCGTTTGTGGTGTTCCATTCATTTCTTTTTCAATTCGATCTATCATATAATAAACCTCATCATTCACTTTAGTCGTCTCTGAAAGTCTTACAACTCTTTTTGCTCCATTATAATAGCGCTCCCAATCAAGCACCGGATTAATGGCAAAAACAGCTTTGGGTTTACAAGGGTAATTTTCTTAAAAAGATAACTCTGCATACTTAACAGCACAAGTCCCACTAATAGAAAACCCACCAATGTAAAAGTCTTTGTCTTTTAGGTGATATTTTGTAACTATAAAAGCAATAATTTCTTTTAAGGATTTTTGAGAAGATGTATCACTCCCCCAATATGTAGCGCCTGTCTTTAAAACTGGCATAATTGTCAAGATGCCAGTTTTTGAAGCAAACTTTGGGATACCTGTTTGCGATAAAGCACTATTTGGTGCATTTCCAAAACCGTCCAATAGAACCATAAACGATTTTACAATTTCACCTTTAGGAAAAACCGCAACATACATATTTGAACTGCTGTCTTTCTCACTCAAGAAAACTGTCTCAATTCTCTGTCCGTATGAAACGATTGAGACAAAAAGTGTCAGCAATAGTAATATCAGTTTTTTCATTGCTACTGTTCTCTTAAGCTTGCAGGTAATGTCAGTGTGTTAAAAAACGACCATTTCCCTGCAAAAATAGATAAAATCGACTGGTGTAGGGGTATTTTGAGCCACTTTTATATTTATGTGATGGGAAATGAAGTAGAAATGTATGTGGCTAAAATCTGAGCACTTTAAGTGATCTAGTTCACTCGATCTAACTTTCGATATCCTGCAGTTCGGGCCGGCATACTTCGGCGATCTAGGTTCGAAACTCAAAATGTGACCATTGTTATTAACTACAAGATTTCAGCTTCAAATTCAGAAGTGGTTAAAATTTGTGCTGACAAAAATGGGTTGTGTTCTAATAGATCTTTATCTCCGGTTATTAAGTAATCCGCTTTTGAACTATCAATTAAGTCTAATAAAAAATCATCCTTAGGGTCTCTATTAATAAAGTGCGTTGGTTTTATTTCAACTTTTTCACCAATAATATCCAGCAATTGTAGTAATTCATTTACATCTTCTTCTTGAAAGTACTTTTTTAATTTTTCTCTGCTGGTGACCACCCTGATTTCTGTAATTAATTGTTCACAAGTTATGATTTGGATACGGCCATCTACAATATGTTGTTTAATATTTGATAGTCTTTTACCTATCAAAAAACTTATCCAAACATTAGTATCGATTATAACTTTAACTTTTTTCTCTGTCATATATTTCTTTTCTGACATGTTCAACTTCTTCGTTTATTGTTTCTAAAGACAAGTCATTTGTCCTAAATGATCGAAGAAGTCTAGAGAGTTTATCTCCAATAACTTCCTTTTCCAATTCTTTGGTTAATTGTACTTGCTGCTCTTTGGGAAGCTGCTTGACTACAGAAAGTACCTGCTCAAATGTCAAATCTAATTGCACTGCTGTTTTCATCATTTAAATGAATTTTATATTTAATAATAGACCCTAATAAATGGCTAAATTGCAAAATCACTACTTAATCAAAAATACATAACAAATTTTCTAACGGTAAAATTTGAATTTAAGTTCAAACACAAAACCGACACCGATCGTCGCAGTAACGCAGTTAAATTTATCTGCCACGAAGCGGGAAGAGATATGGACCACCGGATATTCAAGGCACAAGTTACAAATAGTATCAAGCTTTAACATGACTTGCGCCAGCAGAGGTTAAAATACCCATATCACAAATTATGATGGAATATTTTTTATTAACGACTTATTCTTATTTGGTAATCAAATCTGAATCAAGGTACTCTCAAAAAATCACATTACCGCATCACTACAAATTCCTTCGTCATTTGCTTACTGCCTGTACTCAATCTAAGGTGATATTTCCCTGCAGGAAGTAAACTTATACTTTGGTTTACATGATGATTCCCTTGATTGAAGGGCGTATCTACAAGCGTAGTGATAATTTTGCCGTTGATGTCTACAATAGAAATCCTTACATTGTCCTTCTCGCTCAATGAAAAACTTATATTGATGTGATCGTAAGCAGGATTGGGACTAAGGCTTAAGTTCGTATTTGAGATGAAATCTTCATCGATGAATGATTCCAGTGGTTTTGATTTTAACGTAGCAACGCTATAGGCAGGCATTTCCAATGCAAGTTTGCCTTGATTCGTACTTAATGATGCATGATCAAATTTCA
>JANMMV010000280.1:0-2189 GCA_031373565.1 Saprospiraceae bacterium | reverse complement strand
CTTGTATTCGATGATGCGCTCACTATCTAGCATTTGTAACACTCTTTCTAATTTAATCATATCCATGCCCAGCTGAAAAGCGATCCTTTCTTCATCAATTCTTATAAGATCAGTAAATAATCCTTCATAATTACGGAGCAGATGCGTGATCACTTCTTGCTTTTGTGCCGCAAACTGATCAGTAAATCGAAGTTGTGTATGATCGGTGATGATCATGGCTTTAGATGGTTCTTTGAGTGCATCAGACATCAATATCCATCCTTCTCGCTCGAGAATATTGAGTGTATGAAAGATCTTTTTGGTAGGTTCAGCAGCGTACTTTGAAAACGCGTGCATATCAAAAACATACTGCTGATATTGCCCACCACCGTAATCCACATCAAAAAAATCATTTAGTTTATGGTATATCTCAGTTATATACGGTAGCTCTGGAAATTGATCGATCACATTTTCTGCTGCTTCTATAAAATTTGCTTTGTGTAAGATAGCTACCCCATAAGCGAGTTTCTGATCACGCCCTCCACGTCCGACTTCTTGATAATATTCCTCGATACTAGGTGGTATGTCCATGTGTATTACTAGTCTTACGTCGGGTTTATCGATACCCATACCAAACGCATTTGTGCACACGATTACTCTGCATTGATTCTCCATCCACGCCCTAAAGACTTTCTCCCTAGCCGTTTTGTCCATTCCAGCGTGATATGCAACACAACTTATTCCTTGCTTAGATATCCATTGCGATATTTCAACAGTACTCTTGCGATTACGAACATATATTATTGTCGATCCCTTCACCTTGCTGATGATTTGGAGTAGTTCGCCGAGTTTGTTTTCTGTTTCGATAATAACAAGTCCAAGATTGGGTCTTACAAAACTTTGCCTAAAGACTTGCGGCTGGCGAAGTGATAATTGTTGATGAATATCGTTGATTACATGATCAGTAGCCGTAGCGGTCAATGCCATCATGGTCGCTTTGGGATAAAGATCTCGGATCGTAGCAATATTGAGATAAGCAGGTCGGAAGTCATGCCCCCACTGAGATATACAATGGGCTTCGTCTACCACGATGAGACCGATATCTATTTGCTCAATACGTTTTAAGAATGTCTCCGACTGCAGCCGCTCTGGCGCTACGTACAAGATATTGATATCTCCAAAAACAAAATTATCAAGGATACGCTCCAAGTCAAAGTAATGTAAACCGCTGTGCAATGATGCTGCTTTTACACCTAAGATCAATAATCTTGAGACCTGGTCCTGCATCAAAGCTATGAGCGGAGAAATAACCAATGTTTTGGTTTCTAATGCAATTGCAGGTATTTGAAAACAAACAGACTTTCCAGCGCCGGTTGGTAAAAGAGCCAGTGTATCTTTGCGATTCATGACGGAGAGCATAATTGACTCTTGCATCGGTCGAAAAGTTTCGTAACCCCAATACTTTTTTAGTACATGATATATAGCTGCAGCGTGCTGGTCGTTATTCTGCATTATGCGTGTTAGAATCTAGGACAGTTAACTCTGTTGCGCTTATTTCTACTAAAAATTCCACCTTTATCAAGGACCACGTTTACGCTGATGGTAGATACAAAATAATAATCGTTGACTTCAGAACCTCCTCTCGTTGTTCCAGTTTGTAAAATCACTGGTTCTACTTGTCCCAAAAACTCATTCATGCGATTGCTAAGATTAGCTGCTAATGCTCCATTACCAGCTAAGAGATCATCGTATGTGACATAATCGGTGCTTACATCATCTATATAATCAGTAGTAGCCCATCGCATGATAATGTCTGCGCCGATATTAATTTTTTCAGATATTAAAAATTTTGCGCCACCTCCTATCGGCAAACTTAAAGCAGAGAGAAAATACTTTTCGCCAAACCCAGATAAACCTTGACCTTCTGTTCCAAGCGGCTGTAACCGTACTTCACTACCTCTATACTGCGCTTTCGGATCAAATCTCAATCCCGCTATTCCTGCTGTAACATAAGGTAAAAAAACAGAGCTTCCCGGTTCCGTATCAAATCCAAAAACATAAAACTCCCCGAGAACGGCAACTTCACTGATATTAGAATAAAAACTTAGATTGCGGAGACGCTGCCAGTCTAAAGTCGAATTTGCGTCATCACCTTTCATCTTCCCAAATGTAAATGAGCCCCTCAGAGCAAATCTATTCCTAAAATATTT
>JANMMV010000264.1:0-3708 GCA_031373565.1 Saprospiraceae bacterium | reverse complement strand
AGCATTTGTCTATTGAATTCTGCGCGTAGCTCAGCATTTAATGTTACCCTATCAGTGACTACTTTTTGTATGGTTGCGTATGCTGACGATAATAAATTTTGAGCAGTATATTTATCATCAAAATTAGTACCTTCAGCATAGTAAAGACCTTGTGGAGATAAATTCTCATTGCTAAAAACTGTAGAAGGACTCTGCGTAGTGACATCTGTTGTTAATCTGTTTGGATTTACCAATCCGAACCATCTAGCTTCAAAATTTCTGTCTTTGTATTCATTACCAATCCCGTACTTCAAAACTGTATTTTTGGTTGGGTCTGCTTGCTCTTGACCTAGTATAGTTTCACCTGATAAATTTACAGTGGCTACGTATTCATCCATATTAGACCAGAATCTTGCACCTTGTTGAAGGGTAGGAGATTCGAATATCTGTAAATCTATATTAAATGGTAACTCGGAACCGATAGGTCTTGAAGATGTAAATCTTCTGTAGTCAGGCTCTATTCTTCTAGTAAGGCCCAGTCCGCCTATCCATTTTAGTTGGGTGCGAGACGAAACTTCATGCGTACCCATCAATTGACTAGATAGGATACTTTTTTCCTCATATCTAAAAGCTTGATTTGAAGTACTCAATCCATTTTCCCACAATGTTCCTTTTCTAATTAAAGTCTCTTTAGTAGAGAGTTGGTTGAATAGATTTCTCCATTGTATTCTAACTTTATCATTTAACTTAAGCGACCAGTTTGTCATTGCGCTTAATCTTACATTGTTTATGTAGGCTTGGTCGTCAAAACTATTTTGTAATGATAAATCATATAAGTATCGATTTTGTTTGATCACGTTACTGTTATGGGTATTGGCGTAGCTAATGTATGATACAGTACTTAAATCTTTGCCACCTATCTTCATTTTTTTACTGACACTCAGATTAGCTCTCAAATCAGGCATTACTGTTTTTGATTTGGTGTCGTAATATTCGTTGAGATTTGCAAACTCATTGATTATATCAGCAGATTTAGGTGTGTTGATTACTCTTTTTGTTGAAGGGAAAGAGCTAGGTAGTGACCGATTGTTACCACCGAAACCTAAGCCATCAAGTGAACTACCTGTATGGTCAGTCAATGTTTTGCCAGTCACATTCGATCTACTTCCGACAGAAAAACCAAAACTAACTTGGTCAACATCTGCAACAGATTTAGTGTATATTTTAATGGCACCGCCCGCTATATCACCTGGTAAATCAGCTGATGGAGACTTGTATACTACGATTCGATCTATCGCTGCGCTTGGTACTAGATCAAATGAAAATGATTTGACATCTACTTCGGTGGAAGGAGTTACGACATCATTAAGTAATACGGTATTATATCTCTCGTTCAATCCACGCACTACTATGAATCTATCATCAAAGATCGTAATGCCGGGTACTCTTCTTACTACTTGCGCTGCATCTCTATCCTGACTCTTGTTGATCTGTTGTGATGAAATACCAGTAGAAATGTTGGCAATTGCTCTGACTTCTGAAACGACTGAATTTTCAGTATCTGTTTTTCGCTGCGCTTTGACTGTTACGTCTGTGAGCAATAGACCTTCTTCTTGGATCAAGATATCAAACTGGGTTGTTTGATTTTCTTTTACGATTACGTCAGTAAGGGTTTTCTTGGTGTAGCCGATAAATTCCGCTACTAATGTCTGCGTACCCACGGGTACATTAGTTAAGAGATAATTGCCATCTATGTCAGTTTCGACCCCTTGATCAGTAGATTGAACCTTGACGATGGCACCTATTATGCCTTCTTTTGTTTTGATGTCTTGTACTTTCCCAGCAATTTGGCCTTTTTGGGCTGTGATAGAGAAAGTGAAAAATAGAATAAAAGTGTTGAGTGATAAAACTTTTAACATGTTGAGTGTTATTGAAATATGAAATAATGTTGAGTGTTGCCTTCTTTAAGACAGTGCAAAGGTAACTCCAATGATATTTCATATTGATTAGACTCATGTTAAGTATTTGTATATAATATTAAGTCTATGTTAAGTGGTTGTTTTAAGTGGCCACTAGAATAGACATAACATATAGCAATGGACTACGCAATGGTGGGTCGGCATAATTTTTTTAGGTTTGATTGTTAAGTAGTTAAGACGTAATATAGGCAATGAATGGCCTATTAGTCCAAATAAAAATAATACTACTCATTTTAATTTCTGTTTCAGTACTTTTTCTCAATCTGATCTCAGAAGTGACGCAGTTATCATTTTGTGATATTTGGAATACATCTTTACATTATTTAGAATCAAAAAAATAATCAGGATGTTAAAAATCAAAGCAATTGACCTTTTTGAGAAAGCGACAGAAGTAATAGCTGCGATGGGCTTCTGGTAGCAAAGTTAAAATGAGCCTGAGCACTGGGCTATAGAAGGCCGTAAACTATATCTCAATTATAGCAAAGACATACAGAAAAAGTGGGATAAGGATCGTACAAAATTTATCCAAAAAGCAAATGAGAACTTTTCGAAACATTGATTATACTGGATCTTTAACCTAACTGACCATGCAAGCCAACAGCCGCCAGCGCTCCTAAAATCGGCCCTAATACTGGAA
This sequence comes from Saprospiraceae bacterium, assembly GCA_031373565.1. Classification (GTDB taxonomy): domain Bacteria; phylum Bacteroidota; class Bacteroidia; order Chitinophagales; family Saprospiraceae; genus OLB9. The sequence goes on along the minus strand of JANMMV010000264.1, from coordinate 1,113 downwards.
CCCAACTATAAGACCAATCACTGTCACCTTTACCTACGATAGGTAGAATAGCGTGTGCAATGCGCGGGGCTAGGTCACGGGCAGGATTGATTGCGTAACCTGTAGGTCCACCTAGACATAAACCTATTCCTAATACAATAAGTGCGACGGGTAGTGGATTGAGATGTCCTAAGTCAGTGGTAGTTGCTGGCCAAAAGAGTAAAATTGCAACAAGCGTAAATGTTCCTAACGCCTCCGAAAAGAGGTTTGACCACGTATTCCGTATCGCTGGCCCAGTAGAGAATACGGCCAATTTTGCGCTTTTATCGTCAGTGATTGCAAAATGATCTATATGTAATAACCAACATAGCAGGGCACCAATAAACGAACCACAAAACTGGCCACCAAGGTATGGCAGTAAATCACTATAATTTATGGTGCCATTGGCTGCCAGCGCAATACTCACGGCAGGATTAAGATGGCCACCACTAGCTGATGACACAGAGATACCTATGAAAACCGCCATAGCCCAACCTAAACATATGACCAACCAGCCTGACCCGAATCCTTTAGTATCCTTCAAGATGACATTGGCAACTACGCTACCACCAAAAAGTAATAAAAAAGCGGTTCCTAAACATTCTGATGCGAAAATTCCCATAAGTGTTGACATTTAATGACTTAAAATTATCCTTTTTTTTATTGTTGGGACTTTTTATTTTCATTTTATGAAAATTTAAGTAGTACATTTGCCTTATATTAAACAAAAAATGCATATATATGAAGTTCATTTTAAGGTTTAGAATGTCATATGATAGCATAATCGGCTCAAAATGTATTTTTCAATGGGGCTTGATTTTTCTGCTCGGTTTTGGACTTGTTTCCTGTAGCTCTAAAAGAGCATTACCAATGGATAAAAACGATGTGTTTGATATTTCAGGCTTGCCCTACTTCAAGTTGCCCGATGTACCAGCAAAGTATACGGCTGAAACCGTGGCTGCTCGTATGATCGATGGTTTGGGATTTAGATATTATTGGGCTACACAAAGCTTACGAAAAGAAGACTTGAGCTATAAGCCATCTGAAATGGCTAGAACGAATGAAGAGACCATAGACCATATAATGGGGTTATCC
>JANMMV010000204.1:0-1597 GCA_031373565.1 Saprospiraceae bacterium | reverse complement strand
ACCGTTGTATCGCATTTAGCTCGATACCTGTGCCCATGGCCCCCGTATCAGCAGAAGACACAGCAGCTCCACCCATTCCGATGCGATAGTTGTCTCCACCTAACACAACAATGATATCACCTTTCTTTGGTTTATGTTTTTGCGCCTGTTCCGCTTTAGCATATCCTACACCGCCAGCTTGCATTATTACTTTGTCGTATCCTATCGTATGATTGTCTTCGTAATGTTCAAAAGTAAGAAGTGAGCCGGTTATAAGTGGCTGTCCAAATTTATTGCCAAAATCAGACGCTCCATTAGATGCTTTGATAAGAATATCAAGTGGTGTTTGATAAAGCCAAGGTCTTGGCTGGATCGATTGTTCCCACGATTTATCTCCTGTTAATCGAGCATAAGACGTCATATATACAGCGGTGCCAGCCAGCGGTAATGATCCTTGTCCTCCGGCCAATCTATCTCTAATCTCTCCTCCTGATCCGGTTGCCGCACCATTAAATGGTTCTACTGTCGTAGGGAAGTTATGTGTTTCTGCCTTAAGGGAAAGGACGGACTGGAACACTTTTTTTCGATAAGTAGACGGTTTCTCTCCACTTTCTGGTGCAAATTGTGTCACTACAGGACCATCAATAAAAGCGACATTATCCTTGTACGCAGAAACGATCGTGTTGGGGTTTCGCTTTGAAGTTTCTTTTATGAGTCCGAAAAGACTAGACGGTTTCTCTTCGCCGTCGATGATATATCGGCCATTGAATATCTTGTGGCGACAGTGCTCGGAGTTCACCTGTGAAAATCCAAAAACCTCGCTGTCTGTAAGTGATCTACCGAGCTGTGCCGACAATTGAACAAGGTAGGTAATTTCATCTTCGCTAAGTGATAGACCTTCTTGCTTGTTATATAGTCCGATATCCGTAATCAATCTGATGGGCTCAGGTTGCATATTGATATCAAAAATATTTTGGTCAAGTTGCACATATTTTTGCGAAAGCATCGAGTCAAAATCGGTAAAATTGGCTAAACAGGGTTCAAATTTTTCTATCCTTTTAATACCTTGGATATCCATGTTTTGTGTAATCTCCACTGCATTTGTACTCCAAGGGGTAATCATGCTTGCACGCGGTCCAATGTGATTCTTACGTACTGTATCAGTTACAGAAAGTCTTCGATCGGATCCAAAAAGCCAGGACATTTTATCGATAGCTTGTGTTGATAAAGGCGCATCTGTCTGAACACAATACACGTCGTGGTTGTCTTCGGATTGAAAAAAGCTAATCATGCTTGTAAATTTTTGAATCTAATGAGAAGGCGTAAAGGTCATTAAAACTAAAGAATAAAAAAAATTATGATCATCAATTCAAGGAATAATTTTGAATGTCTATCAAAAATAAATTGTTTGTTAAAAAATTATAGTAAATTGCCAAAATTCTCATTTCAAAATCTTTCTAATAATAGATTAACATGAGCCAAGACAACTTCGTTACAATACGACAATACCGAGATCCCATCTTAGCTAACATGGTTATAGCTGCTCTTCATGCTGCAGAAATAGAAACGTTATCCATTGAAGGAACGGGTGTTTTACCAACAGATTCTTATGCGGTAA
>JANMMV010000197.1:0-2490 GCA_031373565.1 Saprospiraceae bacterium | reverse complement strand
AACGAAGCATACGCTGCTAGCTTTGATTGTGTTTCCGTAATTTTTTGGATTTCGGGATGATCGGGTACTTGGATCAGTTCTTTCTTTTCCCATTCGGCAGGATTGATTGTCATCGAAAGCAAAATTTGTTCGCTTGTCAGTCCGAAAAGACTTTCCTTTTTAGAGATCTTACGAAGTACTTCATTGCAGAGCGTATTCATAGGTTTCAATCGACCCCGATGATCTTGGACGATGACTTTACCGAATTTCGCACTGTGGTTAACGTCAATGGTTTGACCATTCAATTGTCCGACCATCATGGTAGAGAAAATCAAGAAGATAAGCTTCGTTTGAAACTCTTTGAGTCTATGCATAAGATCACTAAATCTAGTATTTTTAGCAAAAAATGTCATCGCTAGGCCAATCGTCAATAAGATATATCCGATGTAAGATATCCATGTTCCCCACAAATCATGATTAACACTCAAATAAGTTCCTGCTTCATCAGGATCGTAGGATGACTGAAAAAATCGGTAACCATCATGATCCATTACATTATTCATAAAGATCCGTTGATCTCGATTGGTATTATCTCTCTGGTCTACGAGTGTCACCTCACTTGCGTATGATGATGGATTGTCAGTACCTGGATATCTTTCTAAGATAAAATCGCGGCACTTAACCGAAAATGGAAGCTTAATATCCTTAGCGCCGTAGGACATTTCGAGTCTATCAGCGCCATAATTGAGCACCTTGGGTTGACCTTTACTTCCTTTCATTCCAGTAAGAACGATATTTTGGGTTTGCCCCTTATAGGATACCGCAAATCTTGCACCTAGGACACTTTCATTTTTTACTTTTTTATCACCGGCTTGCACCTGGAGTTGGCCTTTTTTCTTAAAATCTCCAAACACAAATCCATTCTGTCCCAATGTGTACATAGATCTGAGTTTAAGCGGATGTGGCATATTACCATCGAGTGTAGATGTTGTTTGTGTAGCCATAACCATCTGCGTGATGACTTGGGTATGTTGGAATGTCAGTGAGTCGCCTGTGTAAAAAATATTAAAAGCGGTGGGTTCGACGGTATTACTAAAGTTGTAATTGACGCCGTTGATATTGGTTTTGTCGCCTTGGCGAAGCCAATATTCTTCACGGCCATTGGCACCAGCAATGACCACTTTGAGCATAGGTACACCATCCATTGACTCGGTTGCTTCTTCTTTGGGATTGGGAACGAACTCTTGGAGTGAAACAGCCAAAAGATCATTTCCAATCTGATATTCTTCATCTAGTTTGTTGGAACCTAGGGTCGCAAAATTGGCTGGTTCTTCAAAACTATATTTTTTGCCATTTCGTATCAACTTAAAATTGATGAAGTTCTCTGATGATAGAAATGTATTCGCTGTCTCTCCTTCGCGGATATGCATCATGCCTTCGTACCCGAAATATCGAGTCACTCCAGCACCGATCAAGATCACAATTATAGCGAGGTGAAAGATCAGATTAGCCCACTTTTTATTCTCTACCATCCTAAATACCTTGATATTATACAAAATGGTAGTACCAAAAAGGGCTAATAATATCTCAAACCATCGAGCTTTAAAAATGACATTTTGGGCACTACTCGTACCGTAATCATTCTCAACAAATGTGGCTACACCTATCGCAATCGCAAATGACAAAAGATAAAAGCCAGCTGCACGTGTGCCGAATAGTTTCTTGGCGATGGTTGTAATTTTATCGATCATATCAATGTGTAAAATAAGATGCCAAGATAGGGAAAATTAAGGGCGATTAGGTAATATTGTGCCTAAATATTTGACCTATAGTTTCGACCGTACTTTATATTTTACTTTCCGTTCTCACAGTATCTAAAATACCTCCTTCGAAAATCACATTAACAAAAAAAGCCTAGACATTGGCCTAGGCTTATTAGCGATTAATCCCTTAACCACACACAAAACAAACTTTAAAATTTAATTACATCGGTAATAGAACACTATCCACAACATTGATATCACCATTAGATTGATTGACATCGTAAGTAGTGATGTTTGCATTCCTACCCGACTCATCCATCACAATAATGTTGTTATCACCATTCATTTTGAAAGATAAAGAGCCACCGGCCACGGTTGCCATTTTGGCTACACCATTACCCTTCTTGATAGATGCACTTAGCTCCTTGAAGCCATACTTCCCAGCGATCACGTGGTAAGTAAGTACACCTTGTAGTTTGGATTTGTTGGCTGGTTTTAGCAATGTTTCTACCGTACCTTGGGGGAGATTTTCGAATGCATCGTTTGTGGGAGCAAATACTGTAAATGGTACTTTCCACACATCGGTTAAAATTGGAAGTATCGAATTCATCAGCTTCTGGAGTATGGTGGCCGTCGTTGCGAGTGGTGTTTTGGGAAGATTTATTTATTTACAGATCCCGCGGACGATGCAAGGTAAAGAACTTTCGCTCCATGAAATCGAACACAAAAAACAAGAAATAAATCGCAC
>JANMMV010000180.1:0-10696 GCA_031373565.1 Saprospiraceae bacterium | reverse complement strand
CTCTCCATAATTAAGTGCTACCACCGAATCTGGATTGGTAACGCCATCTTCAAGTAGTGCAAGGACCGTTGCCAATTTGATAGTACTCCCTGGCTCGCTAAGACGACTTGCGGCCAGGTTGTACATCTCTTGGTAAGTACTATCGCCTTCAGCACGTGTGAGATTTGAGATCGCCTTGATTGCACCAGTTTTGGTTTCCATCAAGATAGCCACACCGCTTTCGGCCTTAAATTTTTCACACGCTAGTTTCAACTCGTGATGCACGATATCTTGCATGTCTATGTTGATTGTGGTGTGAATGTCATCACCACGTTTGATTTCGTTCTCACTAGGATCATAAAGTGGCACCCAGATATCTTTATCTTCTCCAGTACCTAATCTCTTCATCAATCGTTGATCAGTATCACCTTTCAAAAATCGATCAAAATATCCTTCAATTCCTATCTTATCAGCATTCTCGCGATCCACGCCGATCGTTCGGCTAGCAAGATCATGATACGGCTTGAGACGTCGTCCATAACGATTGACAATCATGCCACAATTAGATTTGCCCAATCGAAACATCGGAAGCTTACGCAAATTATTGAAAGCTTCGATGTCTAAACCACGAGCAATTAGAAAAAATCGTTTTTTCTTAGAACGAGCTTGTTTCAAATCCGATTTCCAAGCTGCCATGGATTTTGGATCAATAAACTTAGGATCAAACGAACTCAATCCACGAGCCAACGAGTCAATATTTTTGGTCCACACATCCGTGCGTATCGCTGTTAAATCCATCCTAACCTCAAAGAACTGTATCGAAGTAGCAAGCAGGTTCTCTTCTTCTGCATAGATATTACCTCGATCAGCGTCTACAGTGCGCCAAGTAACATTGACTTCACCTTTTTGGCGCCATTTTTCAGCGTCTACTACACTTATATAAAACACCTTATATATGATCACAAGCGTAGCTAGTACAAATCCTATCATCACTAGATAGGCTCGCCATAGCAACTCTTTCTTTCTGTCCATTGTGATCTTTACTATTAATATATGCTGTTAAACAATGACTATCTTTTCTCTTCCTTCTTTACAATCTTCATCGGTGGTTCTGTAGAAGGGACCAATCCCGTACCCTCCACTTTTGCCTCAATTTGCGATTGTATGCTACTATGCATAAGCTCCTGTTTCAGGTTCATGCATCGCCATTTGGTGTCTTTTACTTCTTGCTTTAGTGTTTCGATCTTGCGAACCGCCTTTTCAGTGGCGTGCGCGTTGGAGATATAGATAACACCTAACAGCACTAAGTAGCATACAAAAGGCAAATTGACAAAAATCCATTCGACCCATTTCAGTCTAAAAAGTGTAGCTTTCTTATCCTGGATACCAGTCATGAAAATGAATTTATTTTTTATAATTTATTAAAACTAATATATGTCTATTGCTTAACTTATGCTTTGCCTCAATTCACCACTCCACTACCTGCTTATCCATTTTTCTGAGCGATCCGCAGTTTCGCGCTACGAGACCGAGCATTCACTTTTAGCTCTGATGCACTAGCTTCGATGACTTTTTTGTTGACAAGTGAAAATGGCTTGGAAATATTACCATAATCATCCTTCATCAACTGGCCATCAAAGTTGCCTGTTTTAAAGAAATTTTTGACGACTCTATCTTCGATGCTGTGGAAAGTGATGACACTGATCCGTCCGCCTGGCTTCAATATTGAAAGGCCATCTTGCAACATATCGCACAAGGCACCTATCTCATCATTGACTTCCATTCGAATGGCTTGGTACACCTGCGAGAAATACTTCATTCGAAGTCCCATTACATGCTGTTCAAGCAATCTATTGAGATCAAATGTCGTCTTCAAGTCACTCACACGTCGATGTTGGACGATAGCACGAGCCAATGTTTTAGCATTTCGCACTTCACCATAGTCGCTTAATATACGAACCAGATTGTCTTCGTTATAAGTACGAAGCAAGTCGGCAGCCGTTTTATCAGCGCTGGTATTCATACGCATATCTAGCGGTGCATCATATCGATACGAGAAGCCACGTGTGGGCTCATCGAGTTGATGTGAAGACACACCTAGGTCAGCGAGAATACCATCGACGGCAGTAATGCCTTCGAGTCTTAAAAATCTTTTCAAATACCGGAAATTAGCTTCAATGAGAGTAAATCGATTTTCGTCGGGTTGATTTTGCGAAGCGTCCTTATCCTGGTCAAATGCATACAAGTGCCCTTTGGCACTGAGCTGGTTTATTATTTGTTTTGAGTGTCCCCCAGCGCCAAATGTCACATCGACATATATGCCATCGGGTTTCACTTCTAATGCATCTACAGTTTCATTTAGCAAGACGGTGATGTGATATTCGCTCATCTGATCGGAAATTATAGATTATTAGATCTATTTCCTCTGATAATATTTGCGATTGCATCAAAATCTACTGGCTCGGTATCTAGCATTTCATCGTATTTGTCTTTTGACCAGATTTCGATTTGGTTTTGATATGCAAACAGAATTACATCCTTATCTATACCTGCATATTCTAAAAGACTGCCTGGTAAATTGACGCGTTCTGCTGCATCCATTTCGAGCTCTGTTGCTCCACGATAAAAGTACCTGATAGCTTGCCGCTCCTGCGTACTGTAAATATTGAGTTGATTAATCTCGTTTGTCTTTATTTCCCAAACGTCATTGGGATACAACATTAAGTGCTTCTCAAATCCCCGGTTGACTGTAAACACTAGATTTTCCCCACCACCGAGTTGCTTAATAATTGCTGTTGGCAATTTTAGCCTCCCTTTGGCATCTAATTTACATTCATATTCTCCGGTGAAATTATACTGTTTCACTACTTACTGTTGGTTGTTGGGTCAAAACTATAACTATTTCCCACGTTCTCCCACTTTTAGACACTTTATTTCATAATATATATACATTTTTTTTAATTTGTTAATATATGTCACCAAATAAATGTCAAAGTATTATCAAATTGATGCTAAAAGTGTGTTTTGGGAGTATAAACTCAAAAAAGTAAAAAACAGTAAGTAAAAACTAATTGATTTTAAATATTACACAAATTTATATATAATATATATTATACACAAGTATATGTATGAATAATTGATAAAAAGTCTTTTATATATAATAAAATCCATAATGTGTTTATATCAAGTATTGGTATACTATATAAATTACATGATAGAAAAGTACTATATGTCGTGAATTGAATTTAGTCATCCATCCTGTCTAAGCCGAACAAAATGGCTAAAAACAGTACAGCACAACGGCTTCGGTGTCTTGTTTCTACAAAATTTAAGACCTTATTAACATACATTACACACAATAACAGTTATTAACAATTGTGATCTAAACAATTACATATTTACGTAAATGTTATCTGTATTGAAGAAGCGCACTAGTTTTCATCTGATATAACTCAGCGAAAAAAATGGATTTGGAGAATGCGATATGAAGAGCTTTTCCGGTATTTTTAAGAAATATTACCCTATGTTTGTGGCAATATTCGCACTTAACTGACCATGACTACATACAAAGCGCTCGCTTTCTCAGATGATTTTGATGACGGAAGAATCTCTGGCACCTTGCATATTGAAGACCATTATTTGATATTCAAGGGAAATGAAACCTTTTGGAAAATACACAAAGATGACGTCATCGTCAATACTGGCGGTACTGCTGGCAGGCAAATATTTTTCAAATCTAAAAAAAATCACTATAGCCTAAGTACTGCCGAATTGGACATTATCAAAAACCCATTTTTTATGGGGAATGTCTCGACTGCCGATAAAACTGCATCGATCATCAGACGTCAAAACGGCAACAAACTGGGCATTTTTGGCGCTGTAGTCTTGTTTGCATTAGGTTTAGCGTCGTTAATTTACTACCGTGGAGAGCTTGCCCATTCTATAGCAGAAAAAATGCCATATAGCGTAGAGCAAAGTCTAGGTGAATCGTACATCAAAGAAATATCAGCAACAGAAGGATTGGATACCACATCTTCAGCTGTCAAAGAACTCCGCTCTAAGATGAACTTGCTCCTAAAGCAGATCGATCCGAAATACGCTTTCAATATATATATTAGCCCCAGCGAAGAAGTCAATGCCTTCGCTCTCCCAGGTGGCCATGTGGTTTTTAATGAAGGCCTACTTGACGAAGCAGATAGCTGGGAAGAAGTATTAGGTGTAGGTGGACATGAGCTTGCCCACGTTACTGAAAAACATCATACACGTGGAATTGTATCCAAAGTAGGTGTCTTTACCATGTTGAGTATGTTGTTAGGTGATGGCAGTACATTGACGGATTTGATTTTTGGTGCTGGAGCGCAGCTAGAAGGACTCACCTACTCTCGTAATTTCGAAACCGAAGCTGATATCAAAGGATTTGAATATCTAACTAAGTCGAGCATCAATCCGGCAGGACTTCGGACATTTTTTGACAAACTAAATCATATCCACGGAGAGTCCGAAAATGTGGCAACACAGCTAGAATTTCTTAGTACACACCCTAGCCCTGACAACCGTATAGAAAAACTTGCAGCGCTTGAAAAGTCTAAAGGTTCACGTAATTACTTATCTTTGGGCGATTATAGACTATTTAAACAATTGTTGCATCCAGAATGCAGTCTAGAGGAACTTTAATCACTTTTGGCAAACATAGTCTCATCAAAAGACTATGGATAGATTACATTTCTTTATTCTTATGAGTGCAAAAAAACAAACTCACTTTCTCAAATATAAAACAAATGAATATACAAATACTAGGAAATCCATCGTTTGCATTTGCTCATGTAGACCTAGACCCCGGCGAAACCATTGTCACAGAATCAGGTGCAATGGCCACGATGGATGCATCTATTGATCTTGATAGCAAACTTAACGGTGGTTTTCTGAAAGGTCTATCAAGGAAATTTTTTGGTGGGGAATCATTGTTCATTAATCATTTCAGCAATAAAACATCGTCTCAAAGAACGATCACTCTCACACAACCAACCCCGGGCTCGATGGTTTTGCATGACCTTGGAAACGGTACTATATGCCTACAGCCTACCGCGTTTATCGCCTGCGAACCTGATGTCAAATTGAATACTCGATTTGCAGGATTGGTTTCGTTTATCTCGGGGGAAGGACTTTTTAAGATCACGGTCAGTGGTCCAGGGAAAGTGCTATTCGGGGCTTTCGGCGGCATCATTGAGAAAGAAGTGCGTGGAGAACTCATCATCGACACAGGACATCTGGTCGCCTATGAACCGCAGCTCAAATTAAAAATCCAATTATCAGGTGGGATCATTTCTTCGTTAACTAGTGGTGAAGGTCTCGTCACACGGATGGAAGGTGATGGCAAAGTGTGGATACAAACGCGAAATCTTCAAGGTTTTGCCTCTTGGATAAATCGTTTTTTCTAATCAAAAAGTAGAAGCTAAAAATTATGCAAATAGAATTTGAATATAAACCGGGCAACGCCATCGCTAAAGTAAAATTATCAGCGGGCCAAACGATCACCGCTGAAGGTGGAGCTATGGTCGCAATGAGCCCTAATATGGATATAGAAACAACAACTCGTCAGCGGAAAGGGGGAAGTCTTTTTTCGAGTGTAAAAAGATTGCTTGCAAGCGAAAGTTTCTTTTTCAATCATTTTACTGCGCGAGACGGTGATGCTGAAATTTTTCTGGGGACAAGCTTACCTGGAGATATGACCACTCTTGCAGTGACTGGCAAAAAAATATTTGTGCAAGGTGGCAGTTATGTTGCTTCAAGTCAAGACGTACAATTTGAAACGGTGTGGCGCGGCGCAAAAAACTTGATCTCAGGTGAGAGTCTTTTTTGGATTGAATTAAGTGGTCAAGGCGAAGCTATCATTAATGCTTTTGGCGTCATTTACTCGTTCGATGTAGATGGAGATTACATTGTAGACACTGGTCATATCGTAGCTTACGAAGAAGGTTTAGACTATACTATCACTAAAGCTGGGGAAAGCTGGGTATCATCATTTTTGGGTGGAGAAGGCTTCGTTTGTAAATTTAGTGGCCGCGGAAAAGTGTGGTGTCAATCTCACTCATCTTCTTCATTTGGCCAACAATTGAGCCCGCACCTTAGGGCTATCAAAACTTCTTAAATCATCATAGACATCAATTAAAATGAGTAATAAAGAATTTCAATTTGAAATCGTAGCAGCACCAGATTATGCATTTCTAGATGTAAATATTCCTGCTGACAAAACGATCAAAGTAGAAGCGTCGTCGATGGCCACCATGGATACCAATATAGAGATGAAAACCAAATTTAAAGGCGGACTTTCTCGATTGCTAACAGGGGAATCTATTTTCATCAATGAATTTACCGCTAAAAACGGAAGTGGTAAGATAGGTATTGCCCCATCGACGCCCGGTGATCTAAAACATATATACTTGGATGGTACTGAAACTATCTATCTTCAAAATTCTGCCTTTCTCGCTTCCAGCATGACCATTAACGTGGAGTCCAAATGGCAAGGTTTAGCGAGAGGATTTTTCTCTGGCGAAGGCTTGTTTTTGATCAGATGTACAGGAACTGGCGACTTATTTTTTAATAGTTTTGGCGCGATCATCGAGCTAAATGTTACGGATGGATACGTAGTAGATACAGGCAATATAGTAGGATTCACAAGCGGATTGGACTATGAAATTGGAACCGTAGGCGGCATGAAATCACTCTTCTTCTCTGGTGAAGGACTAGTGGCAAAATTCCGTGGAAACGGCAAACTATGGATTCAAACCAAAAAAGTACGCCCGCTTGTCTGGTGGGCTAATCCATTTAGACCAAAAAAAGGGTGATCTTAGATTAATGATTATCACCAACGATAATGCTGATACGATAGGACTAGCCGACCTCACCTATCATCCTGCGATTCCATTTCGATATGGGCATTTTGCAACGATGTATCCATTTGGTTTTCGTAAGCTTCCAACGCCAGCTTACAGCAGAGAAAGATGGGATACAATAGATGGTGATTTCATAGATATGGATTCGATTAGAAAGCCCGGATCGACTCAAGCTTATCTACTACTTCATGGGCTCGAAGGAAGTTCGAGTTCTCAGTATATCAAAGGGATCGTCAATCATCTAAAGTCATCAGATAGTGACATTTGGGCAATAAATCATAGGAGCTGTTCTGGAGAAATCAATCGTACGCTCACACTTTATCACTCTGGCTTTATTGATGATATATCGATGGTAATTGATAGATTATGTAAGCTTTATGATTCAGTACACGTCGTCGGATACAGTCTGGGTGGCAATATGATACTCAAATACTTGGGTACTGTTTCGCCACCATCACAACTAAAAAGTGCCGCCGCTATTTCTGTGCCTTTGGATCTGTATAGTAGTGCATTACGATTGAAGCACTGGTCAAATAAGGCCTATTCTATCCAATTTCTGCTTACCCTTAATAAAAAGATCGCACTGAAAGCAGGTCAATTTCCGGACATCATACGAGCAGCAGATTATAATAATATTTCAACGTTATGGGAGTACGATGATAAAGTGACGGCGCCGCTACACGGTTTTGAAGACGCCACAGACTACTACACCCGAGCTAGTAGCAGACCCACTTTACATAAAATCAATATTCCTACCCTACTCATCAATGCACTCGATGATCCATTTCTAGCACCACCTTGTTTTCCGTACGAAATAGCTGATAGTCACCCTTACTTTCATATGATAGCGCCAGAAAATGGTGGACATGTCGGCTTTGGTAATTTTTCTCCGCAGAATTATTGGAGTGATCGAGTCATAGGGCAATGGTTAAGTGGAAACTAAATTGCTTTTATTATTGCCAAATGGATGGCGACAGCCTTTACGGGATAGGGATAGCGTATCAAGTATTTTTGTCCTATTTATTATTGCGCCACAAAGAATAATTTAACTAATACAGTCGTTCCTTTTCTATACATTTGCATAACACATTAAAAAGTTCTTCATGAAGCTTCAAATCAATCGAACAACTTTCGCAATTTCGCTTTGGTTAATCATATCCATATTCCATCTACATGCCCAAGATGGCGGCCTCCGATGGTCGAAAGAAGGATCTCAATATTATAGGATAGAAGGCAATGAGCTGCTACACTATAGTTTGCCAGCTAATTTAAAAACGACGCTCGTAACCAAAGCCATGTTGACTCCGACAGGTACAACGGAGAGCTTAAAGATAAGAAATTATATTTTTTCTGAAGATAAAACTTTGATGTTGGTCTACACAAATACGACCAAAGTTTGGCGTCTTGACACCCGTGGTGACTATTGGGTGTTGAATCTAAAAACTAATAATCTAAAACAATTAGGAGCTTCGTTGCCATCGTCATCCCTGATGTTTGCTAAGTTTTCACCTGACAACAGCAAAGTAGCTTATGTCAGCAATTATAATGTCTATGTTGAAGATCTTACTACTAATGTCATAGAAGCATTAACTACAAATGGCAATCGAAAACTTATAAATGGGACTTTTGATTGGGCATATGAGGAAGAATTTGCTTGTCGTGATGGATTTCAATGGAGCCCTGATAGTAAGATGATTTCGTTTTGGAATTCGGATGCAAATCAAATTCGAGATTTTTACATGATCAATAATACAGATTCGATATACTCACAAATCATACCCGTAGAATATCCGACCATAGGCAATCCCCCGTCACCCGTCAAAATAGGAGTTATCGATATTTCATCTAAAAAAACGACTTGGCTAAATATCCCAGGTGTAGCAAATCAGCATTACCTCCCCCGTATGGAATGGTTGAATGCGAAAGAGATTTTCGTACAACAATTAAATCGACACCAAAACGAAAGTAATATCTATTCTTGTAATCCAGTCAGTGGTGAAGCACGAGTTATTTATACCGAAAAAGATGAAGCATGGATTGACGTTCTTTCGACATGGGAAAATTCTTATGCTATCGACTTTAGGCATAAATTTAGTTTTATCAACAAAGGAAAAGAGTTTCTATGGATGAGTGAAAAAGACGGGTGGAAACATTTGTATCGCAACTCAACCAACGCCAAAGAAAGTAAAGAGGTATGTATAACAAAAGGCGATTATGATGTAATGGAAATAAAGTTGATTGACGAAAAAGATAATTACGTGTACTTCCTTGCCTCTCCTGACAATGCTACCCAAAAATATCTTTATAGAACGACGCTTGACGGACTTGGAAAATTAGAGAAGATAACAACTTCTGATCTTGCAGGCACACATGATTATCGAATCTCAGCTGATGGAAAATATACAACTCACAGTTTTTCTAATAGTTATACAAGACCTGTAAATGAATTGATCGAGTTATCGACTAATAAACCAATAGGAGAAACGCCATCCATTAAAACACAACTAGCGTCAGTACAAGAAGAAAAGAAAGTTGAATTTTTTAAAGTAAAGACAGAAGAAGGCGTTGAAATGGATGGATGGATGGTGAAGCCAAACAATTTTGATCCTTCTAAAAAATATCCAATCGTTTTCTATGTATATACGGAGCCGTGGGGAGCTAATGTTCTTGATTCATATGGCGTAGCCAATAATGGACTATATAATGGAGATATGTCTGCAGATGGCTACATCTATGTTTCAGTTGACAATCGTGGAACTCCATCGCCAAAAGGGCGCAAATGGAGAAAAAGTATATATCGCAAAATAGGTATAGTCAATATTCGCGATCAGGCTATGGCTGCCAAGGAATTACTAAAGAATCCATTTATAGATCCTGAGCGAGTAGCAGTCTGGGGATGGAGCGGCGGCGGTTCTGCGACACTCAATCTGATGTTTCAATTTCCAGATATTTACAAAACGGGTATTTCTGTCGCTGCTGTTGCAAATCAATTGACTTACGACAATATCTACCAAGAACGTTATATGGGATTGCCCGAAGAAAGTCTAGCTGACATCGTGGCAGGTTCTCCGATCACATACGCCAAAAATCTACAAGGAAACTTACTCTATATTCACGGCACTGGTGATGATAATGTACATTATGCGAATGCGGAAATGCTCTTGAATGAATTGATAAAACACAACAAACAGTTTCAATTTATGCCCTACCCTAATCGGTCACACGGTATCTCGGAAGGTGAAGGTACTTTTGAGCATTTAACAACCTTGTATACAGCATATTTACAAAAAAATTGTCCACCAGGAGGGAGATAAGGTATTAAAAAGGTATTTTGATGTAGAACAGGTTCGAAACTACTGGGTACTATTTTCCTTGTATCCCTTTTGATTCATTTTTCGCTTTTCTAGCAACTTTTCATTTTATTCTATCAAAGCTAGCTAGCACATCAGGATGCTTCATCATGGCTGCCATATACATCTGCACTGGTCTTGACAATAATCGGGAAGTAGGTGGATTGATAACGCCCCATTGTTCAGTTTCATAATTACTTGAATCCAAAACCTTTTCAATAATTTTGTTGCTCTTATCAACAATTAATTTTATTGCAGCCATATTAGCTGGAGTACCTCCATAGTAATCTTCAATATCATCATAGGACAAATAGAAAGGTAAGTCAATATAGACTATTTCGTACTCATTATCTAGATATTCCTTCATATTTGACCTCATATAGTGTGGTAATCTCTCTAAATTTAAACCCGCACTTAAGATCGCACCAACTTGTGTTTTTTGCTGTACATCCTGGTGCTTTACATCTATTTTAG
>JANMMV010000152.1:0-2735 GCA_031373565.1 Saprospiraceae bacterium | reverse complement strand
AAGTTATTATGCCAATGTTCACAATATTTAATCATCTTTGAGTGAGAAGAAGTATTTTTTAAGATATAATTTCCATGAAATGATTTTGATTCTCAAGTAAGGCCACCATGATTAGATTTATTTTTTTGTTAATTAACTTTTCCTTGGTTTTTAGTTTAGAATCATTTGCTCAGTCAAAAGAAGATTATATGTGGCTTGGTGGATATCAGCGAAATCTGACGGGTGCAGGCGCACAAGGCTTTACCTTCAATTTTAACAAAAAGCCACCAATCGTTGAAAAGTATTTTCCACCAAATGGATTTGATAGTAATAATGCTATTATTTGTGACCATAGTGGTAAGCTATTGTTTTCTACTAATGGAAGATATATTGTTAATATCGAAAACAAAGTAATGCCAAACGGCGATGACATCAATATTGGTGAATGGGCGATCAAATATTGGCCTGATGGATTCTTTGGGTTCCCAGGATTTCAAGATATCATCATTCTACCAGACCCAGGAAAGAGTACTGGATATTATGTCATACACAAAGCAACTTATATCAAAAACGACTCTATAGAGATTAGAAACAGCTATGTCAATGTGGCACTTGATGGAGGAAAAGGTGATGTAGTATACAAAAATCAATATTTCTATGGTAAGCGAGATCTGATGTATAGCTATCTCACAGCCATTCGTCATGCTAATCAGCGTGATTGGTGGGTCTTACAGCCATTGGTCAATAAATCTGAAATTGCCGTTTGGTTAATCGATGAAACAGGTTTTCACCAATATCCAAGCCAGTCAAGTTCTTATTTTTTTGATATGTATAGATCAAGTGCGTCAGGCACAGCAAAATTCAGTTCTGATGGTAGTAAATATGCCATATACAATTATTATGACCAACTGCAATTGTATGATTTTGACAGATCTACAGGTAAGTTAAGCAATCACAAAAGAATAAGTATTATTCCCGATTTAATGATTGACAGAGAATTGTATGTTTTTAGCAGTATAGAATGGTCTCCCAACAGCCGTTTTATTTATACGGCTACTGATACATATCTTCACCAGATCGACACATGGGATTCGAATGCGATTAGGTTGATAGATACATACAATGGCACTTTAGATCCTTTCTCTACAAGGTTTTTTCTTATGGCTCAGGCACCTGACTGTAAGATTTACATGACACCAAAGAATGGTTCGAATTCCATACATGTGATCAATAAACCTGACGAACTAGGTACCGCCTGCGATTTTGTGCAGAATGGCATCAAGCTTCCACACCCTAATGGTGGTAGCTTGCCTAATTTTCCACGATTTAGGGTCGATGAAGTGGACAAATGTGATCCATCCATTTCTTCCATATTCGGAGAGCAAGTATACTATCGTCGTGATTTACATGTTTATCCTAATCCTTGTAAGAACTACATTGATATAACGCTACCTGAATCAAATTATTCTGGGCATTTTGCCATAACAGATATGCATGGAAACATGATCAAGTCATGGCTAGTAAATAATGACTATCTAAGTGATCGTATCGATCTGACACTGTTACCATCTGGCAGATACAATATAGAGTTTTACCCAGACAACGAACCAAATAGGATATTCTACAGTGCTCAAATAATCAAAGTTGAGTGATCAGTAAAGATGTATCTCATGAGCAGAATCGTTTTTTTTGCGAATTTGTAACCAATGCGTACAGCAACGAATGAATGTCCTTCCCTACTGACTCAATACAAGATTTGAAATCCGATATAGTAATCTAGCGCCGACGTTTGCATCCCACTCGTCATCTCCCGGAGCCACTTCATTGATATCAAAAGCGATGAATAATCTCTAATTTCCACCTGTACTAGGTGCGACACCTGATCAATCTCTGTCGCATTGGACATGATAGATGCATGTGAATAAGTTAAAAAGATACAAAAAAAATTACGCGCCGAGAACTAATGGTTCTTTAGTATTTTTTGCAATACCATTGTAGCTATGAATCAAATGGCCCTCAGATTTGCTGTCACTACGCCGAAAACGATCATATAAATAGAAACGTACCTATTTATATAAGTATTTTCGCATTATCACTGGATCCTATTTAAAAATTCGCCTTGCCTCATTAGCTTTTACTTCATGATGCGCTGATACCATCTAGTGCTATTATTCATCATATTGAATTGTTAAAGCCGAACCAAAAACCTACGCATAAAAATCTATATCATTTGATCTTATTGAAAATTACAAACAATTTACCTAAATTTGTGACGTTTTATTAAGACATTATTGTAAAAAAAAAGGACATGCTTACAGTACAGCCGCAATACATCACAGACGAAGCAGGTAAAAAAATATCGGTTGTGATCCCTATCAAGGATTTTAAAGCCATTTTAGAAGATTTGGATGAGTTGGAAGACATAAAGCTTTACAATGAAGCAAAAAAATCCAATGAAGCTTCTATTCCTATTGATGAAGCTTTTAAAATGATTGAAGCAAAGCGAAAAGCGAAGTGATGGCTTACTTTGTAACTATAAAGAAAAAAGCTATAAAAGCCCTTGAAAAAATTAATGAACCATTTTATTCCAATATTAAGGTAGCCATTTACAGCCTTGCTGAAAACCCTAGACCTAAAGGGTATAAAACGCTAAAAGGTAGTATCGGATATCGAATCCGAGTAGCAGATTACCGGATAATATACGATATTGTTGATGATGAACTCATTGTGGATATTATTACACTTGGACATAGAAA
>JANMMV010000100.1:0-5138 GCA_031373565.1 Saprospiraceae bacterium | reverse complement strand
GCGTCTATTGCCACATATTGAACGGATACCCAAGCAAATACTACACGGGGCAGTAGAAAAAGCATAAGACTGAGCGATCCTGAAAGGTCGAGCATGACAATGCGAGAAGTGAAGGAACCCGAAAGGGGCTTAGAGAGATTTTATTCGGTAGACGCTGCACAAAGTTTTGATCAGTGCCTTCATTTTCGAGTAATTTCTTATCACTCGAATGTCAGCAAAGCTGACACCTTTCAGTTACCTTTTTTTGAACAAGCCTTATTAACGCGGAGCGTCACACGTTTGGATACTTTTTTGGGCTTCAAAAAAGTATCTGCCGCCTGCACAAGGCAAAAGCCAATTACGAAGTTAAATGCAAGTGTATAGGTTGAATTGACCAAAAAGGCATGCATTTATATTTCAAAATATTGACTTAACATTATAAAGATCAATGTATTACATCACACCAAGCAAGCCCTATTTACCAATAAATTGAAGAAAGATTGACTAGTTTTTCCATAGCCTCGCTACATTGATGACAAAACATGTAGGGTCAAAATCGGGAAAGGCGTTTTATTGATAGCATTTCCCAAAATACTTCATTTATCATATAGCGTAGATGAATTGTTCTAAAACGTATTCTATACAACACATTTAGTAGGAAATCGCCATATATTTACTGTCACAATTAATTGAAAAAACTTTAGCTATGCCTTCATTAGCGCCACATACAGGTGTTTTGGGAACGAGATTCGCCAAGCATTTATTAAAAAGAGCTACGTTCAGATACAAGAAGTCGATGTTAGATGCCTATGCAGCGAAGACAATTGATCAGGCTGTTGATGACTTGTTTTTACCGTTTTCGAATTTTCTAGCGGAGCCGATAGATTATCTTTCTACCAAGGTTTGGATAAATGATACCGTCAATGGGACAGAACCACTGGCATCAACTGGCTTGCAACGAAACTATGTGACGGGTTGGTGGATGGACGAAGCGATAAGATGCACTACGATTCATGCGAAGATGCAATGGTTCCTACATTCTATATTTATAGTCGATAATAATGTGGGTAGTTCGAGAGAATACTTTGATTATCTAGGTTTGCTGAAGCACTACGCTGTTGGCAACATCAAAGAGTTTGCCGTTAAAATGACGCAAAACAATACGATGCTTCGCTATCTTAACGGCAGTACCAATACCAAAACTGCCCCAAATGAGAATTATGCGCGAGAATTTTTAGAACTCTTTACCATCACCAAAGGTCCACAGATCGCGGCAGGCAATTACACCTACTATACCGAAGCAGATGTGCAAACCGCAGCTAGGGTGCTGACGGGATGGCGGACGAGCACCCGAATCTTGGGTGTCAATCCTATCTATGCAGATCCGGCATCAGGGACACAAATAGGTTATGCAGATTATTCTAGGCACACCACTGGCAACAAGATCTTTAGTAGTGCTTTCGGCAATACAGTGATCGTCGGAGCGACTAATTCGGCGGGCATGACACAAGAGCTAAATGATTTTGTCAATATGGTTTTTGGGCAACAACAGACAGCCATATCCTATTGCAAACGACTGTATCGATATTTTGTTAGTGATAAAATTACGGCAGCTGTTACGACAGATATTATCATTCCACTAGCTAATGATTTGATAGCCAATAATTACAACCTAACACCCGTTATTAAAACGCTACTAAAGAGCCAACATTTTTATGATCAGGATGATACGAGCAGCCTTGACAATATCGTCGGTAGCCTTATTAGGTCACCATTTGATCAATTGGCGCAAGCCGTCACGTTTTTTGACTTAGTGATACCTAATCCCATAACCAGTACTGAAAACCATTACCACAATTGGTACTATCGAACATTGTTAAATGCTTTGTTTCCTGCAGGGGGATTTGATGCTTTTAGTCCTGAAAATGTAGCAGGATACCCGGGATATTATCAAGAGCCTGGTTTTTCTAGAAATTGGTTTAATGCGAGTACGCTTATCGCAAGATATAAATTGTACGAACTGCTGATCACGGGCAATCGTGTTTTTGCGAGTGGTTCGAATGGTGGTGTCCAATTATTTGCGGCCCCTTTTGTCAAAAATTCAGGTTATTTTTCTAGCCCTAGTAATGCGACGACCCTTGTCACTGAGTTTTGTAACTACCTGCTACCGGAGACGCCGACGCCACAGCGTTTTCAATATTTTCTAGATTATTTTTTGGATAGTTTATCACCAACCAACTGGATGTTCGAATGGCAGGCCTATCTCACGACCGGCTTGGATACTTCGGTTAAAATCCCTATCCAACGCTTGATCAAAGTCTTGCTTTCGAGTCAAGAGTATCAAGTTAGTTAATCATTATTTTCAGTTTCATATCTACCATAATATCATCAAATGAGAAGAAGGACATTTATAAAACAGGCAGGCCAACTTAGCTTAGGTTCCTTAGCATTGCAAGGGCTTCCTATAAGTTCATTCGCTACTGCCAGCATGTTGCCGCTTCTAGATTGCCAAGGCATCAATGATCGTGTATTGGTTGTTGTTTTTTTGAAAGGAGCCAACGATGGTTTGAATACAATAGTGCCTATCAATCAATATGATGATTATGTTGCCAAAAGACCTACGATAAAATTACCAAATGTAGGTGAAAGCAATGGTTTGATAAACCTTGATACAACGCTTTCATTAGAAAGGCAAGTGGGCATTCACCCGATGATGAACGCCTTCAAAAATATGTATGATGCGGACAAAGCATCTATCATCCAAGCGGTTGGTTATCCTTCACCCAATAAATCGCATTTCAAATCTACTGATCTATGGATGACAGGCGGTGACGGGACACCACCTAATTTTAATATAGAAAGCGGATGGATCGGAAGATATCTGGAATCATCGCTTCCAGGTGTAAATGGCATCTCTACGCCTGAGTACCCTGATCCACTAGGTATACAATTTGGTGACACCAAGCCAAGTGGTTCTTTGCATAATCATGAGCTTGAATACTTGGGGATCAACTTGACCGGTCAAAATCCGGCCAATCTGTTCGGTCTATTAAATGGTTTGGGTTCTGCGCCGCATACGAATCTATTTCCAAGTGATTTTAGTGATCAGTTGAGTTACATTATGAATATCGAGAATAGCACCAACTCTTATGGCGCTAGGATATCTTCAGTATATAATAGCGGTTCGAATTCGTCCACAACGTACCCTGCGACAGACTTAGGTGGACAGTTAAAGACGATTGCAAGATTGATGAAAGGCGGTAGTCAGACGAAAGTTTTTTTGTCACACAAATCGGGATTTGATACCCACGTCAACCAAGTGGTCACAGGATCCACAAGCACAGGTGCACACGCTAACTTATTAGCCGATGTCTTTAACTGTATCGAAGCCTTCCATGCAGATCTTGCTAATCTAGGACTAGAAAACAAAGTAGTAACGGTTACATTCTCAGAGTTTGGTAGAAAGGTCATTCAAAATGCTAGTGTGGGAACCGATCATGGTAATTTTGCGCCGCTCTTTCTTTTTGGTTCCGCTGTGAAATCAGGAGTGATAGGTAACAACATCACCATTAATAATATTACGGCAGATGGCAATCTATTCGAAAGCGGGGCAAATAATCAACTTCAAAACGACTATCGAAGTATCTTCAAAACGCTACTCAGAGATTGGCTAGGGGCAGGGCAGACGATTATCGATCAGTCCATGTTTGGAACTTATTCTACTATCAATGACCTCATAGATCCTGCGCGTGTTGTCACTCCTGACTGCTATGTCGAGCCGATCTGTTACAACTATGTTACAAGCAATCAAAACTCCGGCAACGGCACGCTCAGAGACTTGATCGCTTGCAGTCCACCTGATAGTACAATCAAGATTGCTATCAATGAAAAAATACAATTATCAAGTACAAAAATTGTCATCGACAAAAACCTAAAGATTGTTCCGTTCAACTCCACACCAAAGGTTCAAACGAATGCGCAGGCACCTATCTTTGAAATCATGCCCGGCGCGACGCTTGAATTAGAAAATATGACCTTTGTAGGCACTAATTTATCTGCTACGATCATTAATAACGGAACACTCAAATTGACCAATTGCACTATCAAAAAGGCGGGAACAGCCATCAATAGCATCATTACCAACAATGGCAATCTGATCATCAATGGTACGGTAGTGGTTGGGAATGAGTAGTTAGAATAAATGAATGAATGAATGAATGTGCGAATGATTGAAATTATTGCTTTTGCGTTATGATTTATTGAAAAAATCAAAGTGGTCTTTCATCACTTTCTAATACGCCATCAAAATGGCCAATTTCTCTCTTAGACGATGCTTAGGCATAAAAATATCGTCTTCTAGTGACTTAGTAAATGGTATCGGTATATCGAGTCCCGCAACTCGGATGACAGGTGCGTCAAGGTGTTGGAAAAGATGTTCAGAAATGTAAGCTGAAATCTCACCACCTAGGCCTCCGAGCATTGTATCTTCGTGTAGGACTATGACCCTGCCTGTTTTCCGTACTGCCGCGTCAATAGCGTCATAATCGAGCGGTAAAAGCGTACGGAGATCAAGGATTTCGATACTTAGGCCAAGTTCAGTAGCGGCTTCTAATGCCCAATGAACTCCCATGCCATAAGTGATGATGGTACAATCATCTCCCGAACGAGTAGTGGCAGCCTTGCCGATTTCAACGGTATAATAATCATCGGGAACATAGTCACTGATCAGTCGATAAAGTCCTTTGTGCTCAAAATACATCACAGGATTGGGATCTTCAAATGACGCTAGTAGTAGGCCTTTGGCATCGTGCGCATTGGATGGGTAGACAACTTTGAGACCCGGTGTATGCGTAAACCATGCCTCATTACTCTGACTATGGAATGGTCCTGCAGCCATACCACCACCTGAAGGCATTCGGATAACGACATCCGCTTTCTCACCCCAGCGATAATGTAGCTTCGCAAGATTATTGACAATCTGATTAAATCCGCAGGTTACAAAATCAGCAAATTGCATTTCGACCATAGCCTTGTAGCCTTCCATACTTAGCCCTAGACCAATGCCGATGATAGCGCTTTCGCAAAGTGGCGTATTGCGGATGCGATCCTTGCCAAACTTGGCCACAAACCCATCGCTGACTTTGAACACGCCGCCGTAG
>JANMMV010000089.1:0-16456 GCA_031373565.1 Saprospiraceae bacterium | reverse complement strand
AAAAATTGATAATATATTTATTAGGTTTCTAGCAGAAAAAAGTTTCAAATCTATGCAATATTTTGGTAATGTTAAAACTATCTGTTTGCTAGCACAAAAGAAAATACATTTTTGTCGCTAAGTCCTATGAAATGCATCTTCTCACTTGTTCACTGGCAGGCGATCTTTCGTTTTCGATTTTTTGGCCATTTTCCTTAAAAATATCCAATGATTGATCATTGAAAATATGTGCATCTGTACCTCGCAACACAATTAGATTATGATCATAAATAGCCATGTACACCTCCATTCGGCGAGCATCTACCATGGGAATAATGATATCATCCTTTTCGGCATTGTTAATTCCATTGGCAAGGATAGTCAAACTATCAATACCTATTAATGGAATACCTAAAGCGTAGCACATTCCTTTGGCGGTGGCCGTTCCTACTCTTAATGAGGTGTATGAACCAGGGCCCGAGCTAATAGAGATGCCTTTTAGTTGGCTATATGTTATGCTTAACCCTTTGACACATCTATCAATTAATATGGTTAGTAATTCAGTGTGTGAGTTCTCAATAGTGGATGTATGCTCTACGGCAGTGATACCATCTATACTAATAGCGCACGAACAAATATTTGTAGATGTCTCAATTTGTAGTATGTATATAGACATCTAATTTTTACCTATGATCTTTTTATAACGATTCGTATCCTTAAGGATTGAGATAGCTTCTTTGACTTCGTTATCATCGTCTAGTGTTTGCTGGACTTTGCCTTTCTGGAAAAAATATCTTGTCACTATTTCTTTTTCGATCTCGTCAATGATCTCTGCTTTGGCTTCTTCAAAGTCATCGGCCTTATCACTTTTTATCTTTTCTTGTATTTTTTTGAGATCGTTGGCATAAGACTTAGTAGATTGGTTTTTTGCGATTTCTTCAATCGTCTTATTTAGCTGTTTTTCTGCTTCTAGCTCATAAGTAAAGTCTTGTTTTTTGACGTAAGTCAGAAAATCTTCGTACTGATTGAATGCAAAAGTACCTACTTTACCTATACTATCTTTGCCGATGCAATACTTATTAACATATTCAAAAATCACATGTTTGTCAAGTAGAGATTGTGTTACTGCCTTCTTTTCTATACTTGTAAGTTTCACATCGGGCAATACCCCACCGCCGTCAAGAACTGTACGACCTGCTCTAGTCTTAAATTTTGATCTTAACGATTCAGGGATATCTTTGGGTTCGCCATTTTCATATTCTACACCTTGAATACAGCGCCCGCTCGGGATGTAATATTTAGATGTAGTGATTTTGATACGTGAATTGTAACCTAATTCTTTGATATTTTGAACAAGGCCTTTTCCATAAGAGCGCTGTCCAATCAATACTCCTCGATCAAGGTCTTGTATCACTCCTGACACGATCTCCGAAGCTGAGGCTGAACGTTTATCAATCAAAACAGCTAATGGAATATCTAAGTCCACGGGTTGGCCCATAGTTTTGAATACCTGATCGCGATCTTTTACTTTTCCTTTTGTAGTCACAATAACTTCACCACTTGGTACAAATACATTACACAATGCAACAGCTTCACGCAATAATCCACCGCCATTTTGACGTAAGTCTAAGATAATTCCAGAAAGGTTGGGGTTTTTAGTCTTAAGATCTTTCAGTGCTTTGGCAACATTAGCAGATGCATCTTGTGTAAATACGGTCAAGCTAATGTATCCTATGTTATCATCTACAAATCCAGAATAAGGCACATTTGTTATATTGACTTCGCCACGCACTACTTTTTTGATCTCTATTGGTCTTGTCCCATTGACAGGTTGAATTTCGAGCTTGATATCAGTTCCAGGTATACCGCGAAGAACACTATTGATCTCTTCTATTTTTTTACCTTGAATGTTCACGCCATCTATAGAGATGATCTCGTCACCTGCCTTCAGTCCTGCTTCTACTGCGGGTCCACCTTGGAAAGGCTCAAGTATTTTGAATTTATTATTTACAATTCCAACTTTAGCTCCTATTCCTTGATATTTTTCATCGTCGTAAATCTGATAACTCGCTATTTGAGATTCAGAAATGTAATTGGTATACGGATCTAGTGAATTTGTCATGGCATCTATGCCAGTGCGCATCAATGTACCTGGATCTAGTTCGTCAACAAAATTAGTATTGAGCTCCTTATAAACCGTGATGAAAATCTCTAGGTTTTTTGAGATTTCATACATTTTGTCATTTTGTGCTTGCGTATAACTGATGTCAATAAAAAATAAGGTAATAGTTACCCAGATCGTGAGCTTAAAATTCATGCTTAATTATATGTTCTAATAATATCTTTTAACGTCTTATAAAAGAGATTATCTGCTCAAAAAGTTCATTTGGTTTATCAACATGCACCCAGTGGCCCGCATCAGGAATCGTTAATATTGTACTATTGGGTAAAGAAGCCTGAATGGCTGGGATATCTTCATCCAAAATATAGCGCGAATTGGCACCACGAATAAATAACGTTTCGACTTCACACTGCTGATCAAAATCAATCGCAGCAAGTATATTATCATAGTCGCGATAAAGTAAAGGTAGGTTCATCTTCCATTCAAAACCACCTTCTTTTTTACGACTTAGATTTTTCATTAAGAACAATACAGTTCCTAAGTCAAGCAGATGAGACATTAATATCTCCTGAACTTGATCGCGGCTATTTACTTTATTGATTTTTATTGCATTCAAAGCATCAAAAACATCTTGGTGGCCACTATAATATTCTTTGGGGCCAATATCAATACAGACAAATTTCGAAACCATGTCGCTATGTTCGGCACAAAACTGAAGCCCTGTTTTTCCGCCCATGCTGTGTCCTATCAGTATTGTCTTATGTATCCAGTTACTATCCAGAAAATGATAGAGATCCTCTGCCAATGACGGGTAGTCAAAATGAGTAGTGTGTGGTGAGCGACCATGGTCACGTTGATCAAGTAAAAAAGTCATAAATCCTTCTTCATCAAACCGCTTACCAAAGGTAGCCCAGTTGTCTAAAGTACCGAAAAGGCCATGTAATATGACGATCGGGTTACCTTGTCCTATGATTTTATGATGAAGGGAAATTTGGATGATACGGTTTTTTACAATGCGGTGTTACGGATGTTTTTAATTTCTAATTTCAGCTTTTTAAATTGGATTCCAGCTATCCTAGCAGCATTCCAATCGGACAATGATCAGAACCAAGCTCTTGATCTAAGATAAATGCATCTTGAATGTTTGCAGAAATCCTTTCATCAACTAGGAAGTAATCGATACGCCAGCCTAGATTCTTTGCTCGAGCCCCGAAGCGCGCGCTCCAAAATGAGTATTGGATTTTATCGCCATTTATTTGTCTAAATGAATCTACAAATCCTTTGGATTGCACTAAATCCATACCATCGATCTCGACTTGGGTATAGCCCGATGTTTTGTTATAGTTTTCTTTAGGTCGTGCAAGATCTATAGGTTTGTGTGCTACATTAAAATCCCCTGTGACGATGACATTTTTCTTTTGGCGTAAGCCCGACAAATAATCAGCAAATGCAACATCCCAAGTATGACGATAATCTAATCTTTTCATACCTTCTCCACTATTAGGGACATAGACGTTAACGATATAAAAATCTACAAATTCGGCACAAATAACGCGTCCTTCATTATCATGTTCTAAGATATCGATATCTCTTGTGACAGATATCGGTTTGACTTTTGAGATGATTGCTACGCCAGAATAACCCTTTTTCTCCGCTGAATTGCAGCAAATATGAAAGTTGTTCAATGGCGCTAGCGTTTCAAGTACTTGATCGTCCTGCGCCTTGGTCTCCTGTAAGCAGAATATGTCGGCGTTAAGGCGTTTGAACTGCTCAAAAAAATCTTTACCAGCGACGGCACGGATGCCATTTACATTCCAAGAGATGAGTTTCATTTAATACGAATTTAAGATCCAAAAGTACAATTTATTTTTTACTCAGATAAATACCTAAAACAGAAATGAATCGTAGCAGTAATATGGTAGGAACGGCAAAATGTTAAGAATATGTGTTTTTTTGTAATTAAATCTTTCAAAAATGATGATTTACTTAAGAAAAGTCTAATTTTGGTATCATATGGCTTACAAACTCATTTACAAGTTAGCAATCTTGGTAATCATACCTACGATGGTCTTTGGACTTTTTTCATTGAGGAGAGATGAAACGGATCTAAAACCGATTTTGCCACATGGCAAGATGAAAGGTATTACTGTTGTGGCGCCACCCGAGGAGATTGACTCATCAGCCTTTATCAGATTACGAAATTTGGGTACAGATTGGGTAGCCCTAGTGCCTTACGGATTTACACGAAAAGGACAACCAAATGTCAGATACAACTCTGATCGGCAATGGTGGGGCGAACGAAAAGAAGGTATTGAAGCATGTGTTAGTATGGCCAAAGCCCAAGGTTTGAAAGTCATGCTCAAACCGCAAGTATGGATGGGTGGCGGCTGGATCGGTGAATTAGATTTTGTTTTAGAAAGCGATTGGATTCAATGGGAAAAGGCATATCATGATTACATAATGGAATACATGGATGTGGCATTGAGAAATGATGTTGAAATGTTTTGCATAGGTACAGAAATCAATGTCTCTGTGGAGAAGCGACCAGCATTTTGGTATCAACTTATAAAAGAGATCAAATCATCATATAAGGGCCAATTGACGTATTCTGCCAATTGGGATCACTTTGAAAAAGTACCTTTCTGGTTAGAATTGGATTATATAGGAATCAGTAGTTATTTTCCATTGTCGGCCGAAAAAACGCCAAGCCATAAAGAACTTTGTCGGGCTTGGAGCAAAGTAGTCAAGAATCTCAATAATTTCTCCACCCAACAGAAACGACCAATTCTCTTTACAGAATATGGATATCTTACCGTAGATGGATGTGCCGGCAAGACTTGGGAACTCGAAAACAAACTCGATAAATTAGCTATCAATCACATAGCGCAAGCTAATTCTTACGATGCGCTTTGGACAAGCTTACACAACGAAAAAACATGGGCTGGTGGATTTTTGTGGAAGTGGTTTCCAGCAGGTCAGGGCCATGAAGGTTATCTTGACAAAGACTATACGCCTCAAGACAAACCAGCGGAAGCTGTAATAGGCAAGTGGTTTATGGAAAAGTAGTGGAGAGCTAAGTATTGTTGCTCAAATATTGCTAATTACATATTGATAAAATTATAATCTAATAAATTTCATATTTTTCTTATAAAAAAGCTTGATTGTATCATTATAGTGTCGTACTTTTGCAGTCCTTAATAAAAAATTGTTTTTAAAATTCATTTTATGCTGATAATCAATATCAAAGACGACGAATCTATCGACAGAGCGCTTAAGAGATACAAAAGAAAATTTCAATCTGTAGGTCTTGTAAAAGAACTAAGAAGTAGAAAGCACTTTATCAAGCCATCTGTAGTGAGAAGAAACGAAATCATTTCTGCATCGTACAGACTAGTGAAATTCGGTAGCCAAGGAGAATAGTCTCTCTCAGGTTTTTTTACTGTATTACTTTATAATATATCAAAAGGGTCAATTTCTTGCGAAATTGTACCCTTTTTGTGTTTACGTGGGGATGTGTAATTTGGATTAGCATATTATGGTTTAAGAAATATCATAAGATATTGCGTTAGCAAAGTAGATTATCGAAGTATCTGACGGTAGGTCTAATCGAATTATAGAAAGCGGTCCAAAAAAAAATATTCTTAACAAAGCCTATTATTTTCCTTATCTTTGTTCACACAACAAATTAAAAATATGAGCGACGCGTGGAAGGTAGGAAGTGATGGAAGTCAGTTAACAGAGCAGCATGAATCTTGCATTCTTGTGGCTGTCATTTCTCAACAAGACAATGAAACTGTAATCCGTGAGCATTTGGACGAATTGCAATTTCTAGCAGAGACTGCTGGCGCTATCACTAAGAAAGTTTTTACTCAGAAGATGACACACCCTAATGTAAGAACATTTGTAGGCACGGGTAAACTCGAGGAGATACTGCATTATATAGAACAAAACGAAGAAATAACACTTGCGATTTTTGATGATGATCTTTCGGGAAAACAAACTTCGTTTTTGGAGGAATTTCTTAAAGTCAAGATTATCGATCGTAGTACATTGATACTTGATATTTTTGCAGAAAGAGCTCAAACAGCACAGGCCAAAACCCAAGTTGAGCTTGCTCAGATGCAATATCTTCTCCCTAAACTGAGAGGATTGTGGACGCACTTAGAGCGCCAACGTGGTGGTATAGGTATGCGCGGCCCGGGTGAACAGGAGATAGAGACTGACCGTCGTATCGTCAGAGATAAGATCGCGTTTCTCAAAAAGAAACTGGAAAAGATCGATCAGCAAGCACAAACCCAACGCAAAAATCGTGGTGAAATGATCAGAGTTTCTCTCGTGGGATATACCAATGCCGGCAAGTCTACCCTGATGAATGCGCTTAGCAAGTCAGATGTTTTTGCTGAGAATAAGCTTTTTGCAACATTAGACACAACCGTGCGCAAAGTAGTTTGGGAGGCGATGCCGTTTCTATTGTCAGATACAGTAGGATTTATCCGCAAGTTGCCTCATCATTTGATTGAAAGTTTTAAATCTACCCTTGATGAAGTTCGTGAAAGTGATATCTTAGTCCACATCATCGATGTATCTCATCCACAATACGAAGACCATATCCTGACAGTTCAGAATACGCTCAATGACCTCGGCGCGGCAGATCGCACGACGTTGATGGTTTTCAATAAAATAGACTTGTACCGTGAGAAATATTTTGATGATTACCTTGATACGCACACCAAAGAAGAAATTATGGAAGAGATACGCGTCAAATTTCAGCAGCACTATAATTATCCGAGTGTATTTATCTCTGCTACAGATCGCGAGAATCTTGATCAACTCAAAGACCTACTCAAAGACATGATCGCGAGAGAGTACACAGTTCGGTTTCCATTTCAAGTCAAATCGTGGTAGGATAGCTGAAACAACTTTAATTATATGGACATTCTATCCCGATACGCACAGCTATTAGTACATTATTGCTTAGAGCTCAAGCGTGGCGAAAAGCTATATATTACGACAACAACATTGGCGGAGCCACTTGTTCGTGAAGTCCTACGAGAAGCAACTCGCGTTGGTGCTCATGTAGAGTATAATCTAACTATTAGAGAACATTCGCGCATCAGTATTAACGAAGCAGATGATGATCAACTCCAGTACATCAATCCTCATCAAAAACATATCGTTGAGACCTACGATGCCTATCTCACTATCAGGGCACCGTTCAATCTCAAAGAGGACAATACGATAGATAGCCTAAAAGCAAATATACGAAGTCAAGCCATTTCTGAGATCAATGCCATCTATTTTGATCGTATCGCTGATCGACGACTCAAGCGATGTTTGTGTCAATATCCAACACTGGCAAGTGCTCAACAGGCTAATATGAGCCTTGAAGAGTATGAGCACTTTGTATACAATGCATGCCATCTTTACGACGAAAATCCTGCTGCTGAGTGGCGCAAGTTATCTGGTGTTCAGCAGCATATTGTCGATTATCTCAACAAAGTAAGTCACATCAGATACGTCACCAAAGAGACAGATATTAGTTTTTCTGTAGTGGGCCGCACTTGGATCAATTCTGATGGCCAATCAAAGATGCCTAGTGGTGAAGTATTCTCTGCGCCGATAGAGGATAGTGTCAATGGTACTATATATTTTTCATATCTCAGTTTCTACGGTGGTCATGAGTTTAAGGGAATTAGGTTGGAAGTCAACGATGGTGTTGTAACGAAAGCAACCGCTGAAGTTGGACAAGAGTATCTCGAACAAATCTTGCAGGTGCCTGGTGCCAATAAATGGGGAGAAGTAGCCATAGGCACGAATTATCGAATCCAGCAGACCACAGGTAATATTCTTTTTGATGAGAAGATAGGTGGATCGATTCACATGGCGCTCGGCCAATCTTACAAACAATGTGGCGGACTCAATATGTCATCTGTGCACTGGGATCTCATCACCGATATGCGTGAAGGTGGGCTCATCTATGCTGATAATGTCTTAATTTACAAAAATGGTGGATTCGTAATTTAATAAATAGTCAAAGCCGAATAACAATACCAAAAATCTATGGAATTGCTATCCGGCTTTGCGGTAACTTTATTAGCATGAAACGCAGTAAGCTGCGCTGTAGGCTAGTATGTTATTTGTACACTTGAAACTTGGCTTGAAGACTAAGTTGTCAAGTGATAATTTGGTCTGTGACCATTGCTCGAGCCTAATTGCAAGAGCTTCATTCTCTTCTATAGCCCACTCAGCTTCAAGCCTTTCGAAGAGGTCGCTTTCGCCGTAGATGAGATTGATGATTTGATTGTCAGTGTAGATTTGCTCCATTCAAAGGAATTAGTTGTGATGTGGTTGATTGTCAGTCTTATAACATCATATTAATCCATATTATTGTGTGAGGCTAAAAATAATTTGATTCGCTCACCGAGTACCGATAAACACCGGCATCGAAATCTCATTTTAATTAATTCTGCTTTCTAATTTTCTCCTTCCACCTTTATAATTTGTACCAAGTCTGACTTCGTCCTAGCAAGGAAATACCCATATAACCACGAACAACAAGCTTGTTACCTTTGACTTGAAAACTGCAACTATAGATTTTGCCATTGGCAGGATCTAGGATCTCTCCGTCATCATAGCTGCCGTCGCTTTGCTTTTCCATTCCCCACAGGATGTCCATATTTAGGATCGGTTTTCCTTTGTTAGCACCGCTGCAAGATTTGCAATGTGTGGTGGTAGCTGCGGGCAATAACTTGATGACTTTACCACGAAGTTTTCCATTGGATTCATAAATCTGTATATGCGATTTTTCTTTACCGTCGGTGTCATCAACGTTTTTCCAAACACCTATTGGTGATTGTCCGAACGAGATCATCGCAACTGTTACCAAAATTAGAGCGAAAATGTACTTATTCATATAGTAAGGTGTTTTATTGATTATGGATAACAGTAAGATCTTTGAATTGGTTTCACGATTCTCTTACTGTACTACAAACTTAAAGATTTTGTGTGATCAATAGTTTTTTTTGATCATCATATTAATATTCAGCCCATTCTCTAGGATGCCAAAACCTAGAAGGCATATCAACCACTTTATTATCAATGATTTTTATCCCTTCAACTTCGAGCCGTTCTTGCATGAGTGTCGGCGTACTGAAGTGGGTCCGGCCGGATAGTTCACCTAACCTATTTACCACTCGATGCGCAGGCACAATGTGGTCGTTACTATGACAATGATTCAGTGCCCAACCAACCATTCTAGCAGACCCAAGTGCCAAAAAATCAGCGATCGCACCGTATGTAGAGACTCTTCCTGCAGGTATTAGACAGGTCACATCATAGACCTTTTGAAAATAATGATCTTCTGAGGTATTCTTTGGCATATTAGTATTTACATTTGTGACTTCAATGATACAATACATATTATGCCCAAAGTTAAGATAAAAATTAGTGATATTCAAAATCTCACAGACGCACGTTATTTTGCTGCAATGGATGTAGATTATCTAGGTTTTTGCTGTAATCCGGGTACAGAAACATATTGTTCAATTACTAAAATCAAAGAGATAATTTCTTGGGTTGAAGGCCCAAAATATGTATTGCAGTTCCAAGGGTTTCAAAACGAAGATGATATTTCAGAAATAGTGGACTCTGGACTTGGTCAAGCCCTTCATTTTGGTGTATTTGCAACATATGATAGAGATTTCGGAATTCCCGTCTTCAAGGAGTGGATTTTTGAGAACATAACAATTGATGAATACAATCGATTTGATTTTCCGATAGTTAAAAGTGATATTCCGTGGCATGAATTTACAGATACGGATAAATCAAAATTAGTAAACTTACTTGACCAAAAATTTGGTTACATTGATCTTAGATGGCGCAATGAAGATTTATTAGATATGATAGAATTTTTACCGAGTTGTGGTCTGATATTGCGTGGTGGCAACGAAGAGCGAATCGGGGTTAAATCTTATGATGACCTTGATGTGGTATTTGATATACTTTCGGATTTAGCAATGAATTAATTCAACTTCATTCCCAAATACATGCAGATAAATCCTAAAACTACTGATAAACTAAGGTAAATAATGCCTTGAGTGGTGTTTTGAGCATTACATAAATGGAATATCTCAAAAATCATAGTAGAAAATGTGCTCAAACCACCACAAAACCCAGTCGCTAGAAGCCATTTTGTATTGGGTGATAGCATACCATTTTGATCTCTTGCCATGAGGAAACCTAAAAGTAAACAGGCGATAACATTTGCAATAAAAGTACCTGTAGGAAATTCTTGCCCTTGGTATCTTTGGCTCAAGCCAAATCTAACCATGCTTCCTAAGCCGCCACCGATGAAAACATAGAGCCATCCCATCAGGTAGACTGTTTATTATTTCTTTTGTTTACCATCTGTTGTGCCCATAAACTTAGTCCTAGCGCTAGAATTAATATCAATAGTAGTAATTTCATATTACCTATTCCTTGCAGAAGAACTGCCATAACAATAAACAATGCATTGACTAAAAACAAAAATCCAGTGGCCTGCATATGGGTCAGACCGATATCTATTAATATGTGATGAATGTGTTTTCGATCTGGATTGAAGGGTGACTTACCTTCCATAATGCGAAGTGTAAAAACCCTTAAGGTATCAAATAATGGCAAAATCAAAATAGCAATTGCAACCGATGGAGCTGACATGAACGTATATTTGGATACACTAAGACTATTATGTTGTTCTATGAAACTAATTGTCAATATGGAACAAATTAACCCCAGCAACAAAGCTCCTGTATCCCCCATAAAGATCTTTGCTGGTGTAACGTTATATTTTAAAAAAGCTACAAGAGCACCACACAATGCAAACGCAACTACTGCAATCTCAATGCTATCTACCAGATAAAACCATCCACCTAAAACGAAACATATCAATATCCCGATGCTTGCAGATAATCCATTGATGCCATCTAATAGATTAAAAGCATTGATAATGACGATGATGGTAAATATGGAAATAATAATACTGACATATTCTGGTAAATCGTAAACACCAAAAAAACCGTATAGACTAGTCAATCTAATTTTGGCTCTGAAGACCAAAATGGCTGCAGCGAATAGTTCGCCCAAAAACTTCTTTGACGGCGAAATGGGTTCAATATCGTCTTTGACACCGATCAAGAAAATAATGATAAATGCGCAGAGTATGTATTGAAGATTAGCAAAATACTTAAATGGAGTCCAAAGTAAGATTGAAAAAATGGTACCAGCGAAGATGGCTATTCCTCCAAGTGAAGGTGTTTTGACATCGTGAGATCTGCGCTCACCTGGCTCATCCATTAGATTTTTTTTGATTGCTATATGGATAATAGAAGGTATAGCCAAGTAGGTCAAGGCAAATGCTGTAATAAATGCTAAAATCAAATCGTACATCCCTAATACTTATCCATTAATCTAAAAAACTATATCCACATTATAATTTCGCAATGTTGATTCTTAGTAAAATAAGGCACAAACTATGCCAAAATACCTATTCTATTCATTGTCGATATTATGTCATCAACAATACTTACTCAATGTCAAACCCTAATATTCGCAATTCTTGCCAAAAGGTAGGAAATGATTTAGAAACGACAGAAGGATCTCCGATTTTTATGGGAAAAAGACATGCCAATGGTGCAAATGCCATTGCCATCCTGTGATCGTTATATGTTTCGACCACTGCTGCTTCGTTGAGCGATATTGCTTGCCCTTCTTGTGAGTAAAAAGTAATGCTTTTGTTTTTAGAAAATCTTTCTGGCATTGTACTCAAAAATATGGCGTATTTGGCAAGCTCCTTTTTGAGTGCTGCAACGCGATCTGTCTCTTTGATGTAAAGTGTTTGTAAACCTGTATAAAGGCCCATCCAACCCAATCCACCTACAGTGATAGCAACAGTCTGTGTTAGATCCGGACACCGAATAAAATCATATTCTAGAAATGGGACTTCTGCTTTTGCTTGTTTGTTAAGTTGAATATATCCTTTTCCATAGTTCGTAGATACACCCAATGATTTGTAAATTTTTGCTACCACTGCATCGCCTTGCAATGATTCTTTTTGTAAGCCATAAATCTTTAAATCAACTCGAGTGGCCAATGCCGCAAGACTATAAAAATAGGAAGCTGAAGACCAGTCAGCCTCCACAAAATAGGGTTTGGCTTGATACACTCCAGCCCGTATGGTTATTGTCTGAATATCTTCCCATGAAGTTTCTACTCCAAAATGTTTCATCATACCGAGCGTCATATCTATATAGGGTCTAGATACGATCTGACCTTCGAGCGATAGCTTAAGTCCATTCGGCAAATATGGCCCTATCATCAGCAAAGCACTAATATATTGAGAACTAATGTCGGCTGGTAGACTTATCGTGTTTTTCCAAGTTTTTCTGTCGCTTGGCGAAATAATCAATGGCGGAAATCCTTCACTATTTGTGTAGCTAATATTGGCTCCTAACCGATTAAGGGCATCTACAAGTGCTTTGATAGGACGCTGTTGCATTCGCCCAGAGCCGGTTAATGTGACTTCCTTCTGTGTGGTCAATGCTAAGAAGGCTGTCATAAATCTAAATGTGGTGCCAGCATGATGCGCATCTAGAATTGATGAAGTTTCCATAAGTAGTTTCTCCATAGTAATAGTATCATCACTATTTGATAAATTCTCGATGGCAAAATAACTCCTAGCTAAGGCTCTAATCAATAATACACGATTTGAAATGCTTTTTGAACCAGTCAAACGAAGTTCTCCTTCAACGATCCCAGTAGGATGCGAAATTTTAATATAAGACATATTCTCGTGCTTATTTCTCTGGCCACTCAAAACTAATATTCTGAATAAGATCTGGGTGAAGGCTAAACGATACAGGGCAAGTTCTACCTGCATGTTCCAAGATCTTTTGCTCCTTTTTTGTATAATTGAGATCAGGCATGATAATATGAATATCTATCTGTGACACCCTTCGGGGATCAGTGCCCATGTGTTTTTTGACTTGAGCAATTGTACCGTCGATATCGATATCGTGGTTTCTTGCCGCTATCCCCATGATCGTCACCATACAGTTGGCTAGTGATGTAGACATAAGATCTGTCGGCGAAAAGGCCTCTCCTTTGCCATGATTATCTACTGGTGCATCAGTGATTATTTTTTCACCTGATGCAAGATGAGTGCTCTCTGTGCGAAGGTCACCTTTGTAAATTACTTGTGATATCATCATATTATGATTTTGAAGAAGGTTCTTCGTTATTTTTTGCTGCTGTTTCTGCTCTCTGTGAGTCTCGAAGTTCTCGTTCTTGTAGTTTTTCAGCAAAATCTAATTCATCCGCTTCGTCGTAAGATTTAATGATTTCTTTGACAAGTCTATGTCTGACCACGTCTTCAGCGCTAAGTTGCATAATACCAATTCCATCTATTGGATCTAAAATATGTAACGCTTTTCGAAGTCCCGATTTCTGGTGTCCAGGCAAATCAATCTGTGTAAGATCGCCCGTAATTACAGCTCTGGCCGATGGTCCGATACGTGTCAAGAACATTTTGAGTTGCGTCGAAGTACAGTTTTGTGCTTCATCTAAAATAATAAAAGCATGATCGAGTGTTCGTCCGCGCATGAACGCTAGTGGTGCGACCTCTATGACACGATTGGTAACAAGAAAATTAAGCTTTTCCGCGGGTATCATGTCATCAAGGGCATCGTACAAGGGTCTCAAATATGGATCAACCTTTTCTTTCATATCACCTGGCAAAAACCCTAAATGCTCACCTGCTTCGACCGCAGGTCTGGTTAATATTATTTTTTTGACGAGCTTAGCTTTGAGCGCTCTGATGGCTAACGCCACTGCTACATATGTTTTACCTGTCCCTGCAGGTCCTATGGCGAACACAATGTCATTTTGCTCACAACATTCAACCAATAGTTTTTGATTTTTTGTTTTTGCTTTGATGGGCGCACCGTTTTTGCCATAAACAATTACACCTCCACTGGATGATGAGCTCAGTTTGTTATCAGGCGCTTGTTCGCTGATGAGTATATCTTCAACCAATTGATCAGAGAAATCGTGCTTGTCAGAAATCATCTTAATCATTATTTCGATCTTGCTTTTGACTTCATCAGTGAGTCGTTTATCGCCTTTTAGCTTGATTTGATTGCCTCGTGGGGTGATTTGAACACTTGGATAAGCTTTTTTTAGTAGGTTGATTTTCGAATTGTTGGCACCATACAAGTCCAATGGGTCGATGGTATCAATGGTTAAAATAATTTCGCTCAAATGTATTTGATTGTTTAATTAAAAATTATATATATTAAAAATATTTAATATAATACAAATATTTGTATTACATTTGTCACAAATATTGGCAATTATTTAGAAACATTCACTATAACAAGATAATTTTACGTAGGTTTAACATTAATGCGGACTTAATGCAATTAGTTTCTTTGACAACAGATTATGGTTCTAAAGACTTTTATGTCGCAGATTTGAAAGCTGCCATTCTATCGAAGTATAGAGATACAATGTTGATAGATATATCTCACCATATCGATCATTTTGATATCCTACAAGCGGCTTTTTTTGTTAAAAATGCACTTGTGTCATTTCCCGAAGGGACAATACATATTATCGCAGTAAATTGTAATTACAAACGTAAAAGTGAATTTATCTGCTACGAGCGTGATGGACACTTTTTTGTAGGGCCTAACAATGGTGTTTTTTCTCTTATCTTTGAGGATGTTGATCCTGTTTTGGTATTCTTAGTCAATCATGAAGATATGCATCTTATGAGTCTACATCAGATCTTTGCTCATGTAGTTGCGTATATCAGTCACGGTCTACCGATACATGAGATAGGGCCGCCTGTGATCAATTTTAATCAGAAATCTTTCATACAACCTGTAGTGACGGCCGGCATGATCAGAGCTACAATTATTCACGTCGATCACTTCGAAAATGTGGTGGTCAACTTAAAGCAAGAACTTTTTGACCGTGTGCGCAACGGTAGGCCATTTGCACTTTATTACAAGCAATATGATCCGATTAAATACCTAAGTCGTGATTATGGAGATGTGGCCGTAGGAGATCCACTAGCTTTTTTTAACTCATCTGGATACTTAGAGATTGCCATGAACATGGATAAGGCAAGCTCGATGCTTAATCTTTATAAGAATGAGATGGTGCAAATCAATTTTTCTTAAAATATGTCCATCACACGTATTGTAAGACTATCTTTCGTTCCCGAAAAGGTGACAGCTTTTATTGATATATTTGATAGTAGCAAGGATGCAATATCGGCTTTTCCTGGCTGTCAAGGTGTCGTGATGATGCGTGATGTCGATCATGACCATGTGTATTACACTTACAGCCTATGGGTATCAAACGAGGCATTGCAATCTTACCGTGAGTCAGAATTATTTAATACGACATGGGCTAAAACTAAAGTATTGTTTAATGATAAGCCACTTGCTTTCTCGCTTATTGAGGTTTAGTAATTGCTTAGAAGCAAGCTATTTTTCTGAAAAGCAATAGAATCAAATCATAATTGTGGGCAAAAAAAAACAGCTACAAATAATTTTGTAGCTGTCTTGGATTGTGGGAGATGAGGGGCTCGAACCCCCGACCCCCTCGGTGTAAACGAGGTGCTCTGAACCAACTGAGCTAATCTCCCTGCTTTAAAATTCTTATAAAAGTATTCCTTTCTTCAAAAGCGACGCAAAGATACACTTCGAATTCGTTTATACAAACATTTAAGACACTTTTAGCCTATTTTTTTGTGCACTTTTTTTACCCCAAAGACCAGTTCTTAAAATTTAAACCCTAAAGTCAAAGCCGTTCTTGTTCTTTTTGTATCAATTACCGCTAATGGATCAAGATCATTGTCCAACACCACATTCGCCGTATATTGAAAGCAAACTAAAGGAGGAACAGACTTCTAGTCTTCAAATGTGATTAATTGCTCAAAAAAAGAAAGTAGATGTTGCAGCTGCTCCGTGGCCCTATCGGCCGAAAGCAAATGCTACATTGCAATCAGAGACTGATAGAGAACTGCTGCTTAACTAACATTAGAAATGGTACTTGCGATGTAATTAAAAACATCCAAACAAATTAACCCAGGGTCGCATTGACGCCAAATTTGATGCCATTCAATGTGCTGGGGATTTCCATGGAGCCCACAGCAACGAATTTCTTAGGGAATAACTGCTTGACTGAGGCATTGACAGTGCCAGTGCTACTGGCCTTCAGTTTCAGTGTTGTGGTTTCGTTACACTTGTAGATACTCGCAAGAACATATGTACCGGCTTTAGCTTTTGGGTTGTATACTGCATTGCCAGC
>JANMMV010000056.1:0-1972 GCA_031373565.1 Saprospiraceae bacterium | reverse complement strand
AAAATCCTTGAATTGCTCACCACGATAATCGCCATCAGTCAATTGATACCGCTGAATCATAGTACCCATAGCACCATCTAAGACAAGAATTCTAGATTTAATAATTTCTCTCAAATTTCCCTTCATGGGCGCAAAGGTACAAATATGGTTAAAGAACTAGAAATTTATAGGAAAAAAGGGTGGAAAAACTAGTCTAAATATTGCTAAATATGATCTATTTACATTTTAAAGATTTGCCAATACTAGGTTTCATTTTGCGCGCAAATGCCCTATAAATAATATAAACTTATTAAAAGATCTTTCGAACAACTAGTAATCTATCGGCATCTGAGCTATATTTATTCTGATGCCACCGCCCAAGTAATGTTGATTGATTGTTTCTTTGGGCGTAGTAACGGTGCGATAAGCACCATAGATGTCCACAAAATAATTGTGAAAAACCTCATAACTAGCTCGTGCTGAAAATTCATTGATGACCGTTTTGATACCTTGTCCGATCTCATTATTGTACTCCTGAGCACGGATGTTATTGTCTAAAAGCACATCATTACCCCAATTTTCACCAGCAGGATCGTCGCCATAAAGCGTATTAAAAATCATCGCTTGGCAAATCAATTTTGACGTAAATCTATATGTCATTTGTCCAAGATACTCTTTAAAATTAGCACCCAACGGATGCGCCAAAGGCAAATTAGCGTGCGCATAACTACTGACGCTATATGGTCGTCCTACGGGTATGGTATCTCTATGAGCATAGGTAAAGGGTCTTACCGCATTGGCTTCTACTCTTAAGTCTAAGTTCTTGATGCCGAATACATTGTAATATTTAAGACCTAGTTGACCACCAAATTTATTGGCCCACCAACCATTAGAAGCGCGCACTTCTGAAAGTTTAAACTCATCCAACAATACCTGACCATAGATAGCTAATCCATTGGTAATCTTCCATTGTAGATCAGCGCCTACCAATACATTGTCGGGGCTACCGAGGCTAAACTCTATTGCCCGATAAAGAATGACGGGATTGAGATAGTTTAATTCAAATTGCTTTTCACGCGCAAAAACGACTGTTTCAAAAATACCTATCTCAAGACTATTCGATGCTTTAAAACTGAGAAAATGAGTAACGTTGAATTTTTTTGGCAATATATTATCACTACCTGACGGGCTGCGTGTCGTCGTGCCTAATTCTGAATAAATATTCCTATACTTAAATCGCCCAAGTTGCCAATCTAAAGATAAATACAAACGGTTAGGGGCATAATCAGACAACAGTAATGACCTATATCCGTGACCTATGAAATGACTCCCATGACCAAACTCTACGTTGAGGCTTTTGGTCGGCTTGAAGCCAATCACTCCCTTTGCAGTAAAAAAATCATAGCCTTTTGCATTATTAACCAAACTGGAAGAGTAACCTTTAGCCCTACCTTGGCCTGGTACCGAGCTAAATTTCCTAATCCTACTATCTATAAAGTTAACGAAAGATCGTTGATTTTCAAGGAGTTGTGCGTATATATAGATTTTTTTATCAATGTAAGCTTTGACTTCAACACCACGTGTATTTTGAAAAATGACATTACTATTATCAACTTGGTTTGCATACCCAACCACTACAATGGGATTAATATAAGCATTGAAATCAGGCGATTGAATACGAATAAAATTTGCAGGATCACGATAAAAGTATTTTAAGATCGGCTTTTTCTCCAGTGTTTTTTGAGTAGGGAGAGGTAATGTTGATCCTTCTGTGTCACTACTCGGTCGAAACAAGGATTGTGGTTCACCCCTTTCCAACGCAAGTTCCGCGCCTTCAGATAAAAACGCATAGTTGTCTTTCAAAAAATGAAGCAATTGACTGCGCTCGACAGTCGAAATCTCTGCATTTAGCCAGGCTCGCTTAACAATATCGGTTGCTTGACTAACGCGAAGGTCAGCAATAGATAAATCATAGGTCGTATCAGCTTGATGC
>JANMMV010000035.1:0-3764 GCA_031373565.1 Saprospiraceae bacterium | reverse complement strand
CTCACTTCTCACCCCAGCCAATATGGGTCGACGGTTCTGGATTATCGAGATATAACCTAGCCGCTCCTAGCCAAAATGTCCAGCTACTTCGAGAGATTTATTTTCGCTTTGGCGAACGAAGAGTTTTTAATCTCATGGCCGTAGGGGGTCGTCGTGGCACGATCAAAAGCCTCTATACGGATCAGGCAACGCCTTATGTTTATGCCAAAACGGGTACCCTCGGCAGTATTTACAATCTAAGTGGATATCTCATAACGCACAGTGGTAGAAGGCTGGCTTTCAGTATGATGAGCAATCACTTTACTGCGCCAACTTCAAAAGCCAGATTAGAAACCCAAAAAGTAATAAAGCAAATAAGTCAGTGGTAGTTATTTCCAATAAATGGATGATTTGGATGATTTGATCGTTTGCTGAATTCGAAACAAATGGATGATTTGGATGATTTGCTGAATTCGGAATACCAAATAACTCAAATAAACCAAATACACCGAATAAACCAAATAACCCAACAAACCAACAATCATAGTTTGCTGAATTCGAAACAAGTGGATGATTTGGATGATTTGCTGAATTCGGAATACCAAATAACTCAAATAAACCAAATAACTCAAATCAACCAAATAGACCAAATCAACCAAATAAACCAAATAAACCAACAAACATTTACAATTTTTTACACTCTTTTACACGATGTTTTTGATGGTGCATGGTATTATGGCTTACTTTTGGATCATAATAACGCAAATAAATAATCGCAATATGAATATCTTAATTCCTTTCTTTTTAAATGTCTCATTGTTGTTTGGCACAAGTTGTACGATGAAAGAAGCGTCTGCCAAAAGTTTAACCATTAAAGAACCGACACCAGCAGCCATATTTAATGGCAAAGTCATGCAGTCAGCAGATGGTGGATCAACGTGGACTGATATCTCAGCAGGCTTGCCAGAGAAACACGTAATACAGGCTAAGACTAATGATGACAATAGTATCTATTTTGGTTCTATGGAATCCAAAGTATTATCATACAATAATAACCAACCTGCGCAATGGAAAATAGAGAATCTCAAAGAGATGATGATAGATATGACATCAAAACATGAGAGTATTGTCAACGGCGTATTTTCTACGGGGACGAGTGTTTATGCTTTCGCCGTACTCGAAGGGTTGTTTAGAAAGAAAAATGGCCAGCGGTGGCTACCTATTTCTGTTCCTGAAAACGTATACTCCATCAATGATATGCTTGAAGATGCGAATGGAAATCTGTTTTTGACATCTATGAATGGCATATTTCGCTCATTAGACGGCGGCAAAAATTGGGATCATGTTTATAAAGGAAACTGGAAAGGTCAATTAATCAGTAATCAAGGTAATATCATCGTGAGTGGTCCGGGTGGCCTTCATAGTTCGTCTGACAATGGAACTACTTGGACTCGACTAACGATCAATAAAGGAGCTACATTATTAAAAATTCCTAGTTCTGCTAATGATGAGCATTCTTACAACTTGATACCATGGGGAGAAGGAATCGCTGTAATACGTAGTGATTTTCCAGACAAAAATGCCGGCACTGCCAAATTTCAAGTTTCGATGGATGGAGGGAAAACATGGAAAAACCATGAAGCAGACAGCTATTTGAGTACGTTGGAAGGGATCACATCTATCATTTTTGATAAAGGAAAGCTTTATTGCAGCTATAAAGATGGCGTCATTACATCTGATAACAATGGTAAATCATGGAAACCGATCCTTACTTATGTACCATCACAACCCAATGAAAGCCTTTCGATTATAAAATCAGGTGAGATCCTTTACTGTTTCAGCGCTAGTATGGGTTGTTAGATGCTTGGTAGCTGCTACCAAAGAGACTGCCACCTACAACAATTAACAAGACACAAATAGAAATATTGTTATTTTAAATCTGAAAAATGAACATCCATTTTCTCAATTTAAACCACCTATTGCTGTCATTATTCTTTGTAGTTTCATCCTGCAACGGCCAAGTCCAAACAGACCTACCGCAAGACATTACTCACCACCTATCACCAATCGATAATGATCAACCGAAAATAGTACTGAGACAAGGTGTTGCTTCAGGAAGTATAATCTGTCAGTTGCAGGATAGAAATGGCATGCTTTGGTTCAGCACAAGTGGAGAAGGTGTTTACCGCTATGATGGAAGATCATTTACCAACTTCACAACCAAAGATGGATTGTGTAGCAATGATGTGAATAGCATTATAGAAGATAAAGCAGGAAATATTTTGGTTGGCACAAAAAGTGGCATCTGTAAGTACGATGGCAAAACCTTTTCAACATATTCAAAGCATGATGATCCAACCAAAAAACCCATTTCAAGCCTTTTAGAAGATAGAGAAGGAAATCTTTGGTTCGGCACATGGGGTGATGGAGTCTATCGTTACGACCCTTCGGCTTCACTCAGGGAAGGGGGGAAAATCTTTACTAATTTTCTGAATAAAGATGTCTTTGTAAAAAATGCTACAAGTATTCTAGATAACAATGAACCCCG
Source organism: Saprospiraceae bacterium (assembly GCA_031373565.1). GTDB lineage: Bacteria > Bacteroidota > Bacteroidia > Chitinophagales > Saprospiraceae > OLB9. The sequence continues at coordinate 1,237 of JANMMV010000035.1, read as the reverse complement.
TTTAAACCTTGGAGAAACAAACCAACTCATCCTTGATATTCTGCAAGACAAAAATGGAAATTTATGGTTTAGCTCTTGGAACGGTGGTGGCGTATGGCGATACGACCCTTCGGCTTCTCTCATGTCCGGAGAAACATCTTTTAAGAATTATCTTCCTTCTGCCGAGTATTATCTGCGTAATGAAGACGGTCGTTCGCCTAATAAGCCAATTGAACCAGCCATTTTCAACAATTCTTCGCAAGACCATATTAGTGATGATATGATTTTTTCTATCTCCGAAGATAAAGCAGGAAATTTATGGTTTGCCACTAGAAGACACGGAGCCTGCCGTTATGATGGGAAGTCCTTCGTAAGTTTCAGAGAGAATGAGGGCTTTGTAAGCAGTGGTATATATTCTATTGTAGAAGATAAGAAGGGAAATATCTGGCTCACCAGCGAAGACAATGGGGTGTGGTGTTATGACCCTTCGACTTCGCTAGGGGCAGGGGGAAATAGTTTTAAAAATTACTCAACTGCAGACGGCCTTGTCAATAATTCCGTTTTTAGTGTTTTAGAAGATAAAGATGGAAACCTTTGGTTCGGAACGAGACAGTTTGGCTTGAGCCGTTTTGACCCTTCGTCGTTGGTCACGGCAGGGGGAAAAGCCTTTACCACTTTCTCGGAGTACAAAGAAAATTGACACAATCTTTTAAGGAAACGTCCTAAAAACTAAAACTCGTATTCACAAACCAGGTGCGACCCCAGTGAAGATTTCCCTGGTTGCCGATATCAGTATGATTCGCGGAGTTAAAGTTGTTGGTGCGTTGCCTTACATCAGTTAGATTTTTGGCTCCAGCCTGAATAAACAGCTTTTTGTTAAAGATACGCGTACTAAAACTCGCATTAGAAAACTGCCAATTTGCTAATACATCTTGTTGCAAATTACCGTCCTTATCGTTGTAAAAAAACGGCGTATCGCCCGTATACTTATGCCAGATATTGAAACTCAACCGCTGATCTTTTAAGATATGCACTGTCAACTCGTTGCTCCAGTCAATGGACCAGCCAAATGTAGGCACTGTTTCATCCGTCGACGCCAAGGCATTATAAAACCCTGTTCTCTGGATACTTGTTTTGAACTCAATGCGATTATTACTACTGGCCGAAAGACTAATATTAGTACCTAGAGATCGCCACTCATCTAGAGTGCGTTATTCGAGAGCGATTGGGCCAACAGCCGCAAGAATAATTCGATTTT
>JANMMV010000351.1:0-1581 GCA_031373565.1 Saprospiraceae bacterium | reverse complement strand
ATTGGATGCACGAGCAGGTTTTCATGATATTGGAGGTTTAGCAATTACTAATCTTTCTCATAGTGTAGTTATATTTGGTACTCAATCACGACAAAGTTGGGCTGGACTAACTCATGTTATTCGCCATTTAACTCCTTCAGGTTCTGATGAGGCTCCATCATTGATTCTAGTACATTCTATGGCTCCCGCATTAGAGATATCAGGACGGGGAAGGGAGTTAACACAGTTTCGAGAAAAAGCATATACCACTTTTCAGGAGAACTATTATTCAGAAAATGATAATGTTCCCAATTCTAATGATACGGAAGCACCATTTTATCCTTTTGATATGCCTTATCATATTTATCTGCGTGTAGATATTGCATTATTTTCTCGTGACTCCACATCTGAAAATAATGAAGAATCGAAAAGATTATCAAATCTTGTAAAAACAATGACCGATCCTCCTTATCGAGATATTGCCGAAAAATTATGTACAGCTTTTGGACGTGAATTTCAAACAACCAACGGATAAAAATTATGAATCAAATTAATAAACAAAAGTTACTTCAGTTAATAACAGAAATTGCTCCTGGAAGAGCAACAGCCGAACATGAAAGCAATGACAACGATAAATTCCTAAAAAATTTCTTGCCACTTCCAGATTATCGATTTGCCTTAGAGCCAAATATTTTGCTCATATTAGGAGGACGTGGGGTAGGGAAAACAGAACTGTTTCGCTTACTTTCGATCTCATCAGGAAGAGAGGCTTTAGTTCAAAGTTTGGGAATTAGATCTTTACCTAACTTAAATAAAACCTCATGGATTACTGGATTTGGGCTTACAGGTCAGACAGATAAAAATTTCCCATCACCAGAATCTGTTGAAATACAAATGAACCAAGCTAACAAAGTTAAGTGGCGCAGTTTTTGGGTTGGGTTGCTATTAGGTAGGCTATTACAGCAAGAAAAGTTTAAGTTCAAGGAATTTCTTGTCGAACAAATAGAAGCCGAAATAGTTAAAACTCTTAGAGATGAATTACCTCTTTTATCGACTTGGCAACCTATCATCTACCGAGATTTTGAAAGGCTAAATTTTATTTTAGACAAATTGGATAAAAAACTGATTGAAACAGATGATTGGCTATTTATTACTTATGATGAATTAGATAAACTAGTTCCTTCTTATAACGATTTAGCTAATCCAATTCGTGAGCTTTTAGCTTTTTGGCTTGATCGCTGGCGGCGTTGGGAAAGAATACGTCCCAAGATTTTTTTACGCACGGATTTATTTAGGGATGATTTTTTAAGCTTTCCTGATGCATCAAAATTGAAATCCCATCAGGTTACATTAGAATGGAAACATTCATGGCTCTATCGGCTTTTGGTCAAACGTCTAGCCAACTCTGGCTTGGAAATGACAGAATATCTACAAAATATACCTAATTTAATTATCAAAGATGAAAACCCATCGAAAGATGAATTAAAAATCCTGCATCGCACCATTAAAAAAGTGGCAGATGATGTAGAAAATTTCTCGTTCAATACCTCCGTTAGTTCATTCATGATTGCTGTTAATGAATTGAAAGAAAAAGAGAAAAAG
>JANMMV010000857.1:0-4573 GCA_031373565.1 Saprospiraceae bacterium | reverse complement strand
ACAATGGCCGCCATCATCGCTTCGCAAGCATTGATTAGTGGTAGCTTTACCTTGATTAACGAGGCGATGAACTTAAATTTTTGGCCTAGGGTATCGGTAAGGCAGCCTTCAGAAACAAAGGGACAAATATATATTCCAAGTGTTAACTATATCCTGTGGCTAGGTTGCGTGATGACGGTCTTGTATTTTAAGAATTCTGAGCATATGGAAGCTGCGTATGGATTTTTTATTACTTTGGCAATGATCATGACGACCTATTTACTTGCTTTTTTCCTTTTGTACAAGCTCAAGTGGAACAAGTTTTTGGTAGTTATAGTCATAGGATTTTTTAGTATCATAGAGTTTGCATTCTTTATTGCAAATGTGATTAAAATTAAAGAAAGCTGGACGTTCTTGTTCTTTGCGTTAACCATATTTATGATCATGTACGTGTGGTATTATGCTCGTAAAATCAACAATCGATTTGTCAACTTCGTAAGGCTTGACAAATACGGGACGATGCTCACTGAATTGTCTGAGGATGAAGCTGTTGAAAAATTCTCAACCCACCTTATTTACTTAACCAAAGCCAACTCAACTAAGAATGTTGAAGAAAAGATAATCAAATCGATATTTGCAAAAAAACCAAAAAGAGCTGATGTTTATTGGTTCTTGCACCTCAATAGGACTGAAGAGCCATATACGCTCAACTATGACATACAAGAATTGGTCGACGATAAAGTAATCAAAGTAAATATCAATGTTGGTTTCCGCATCCAGCCAAAAACTGAGTATTATTTCAAGCGAATTGTCCAACAATTAGTTGAAAATAAAGAGCTAAATCTCCATATTAGACCTGACGGATCTACAAAGTATAATTCGGAACCAGATTTCAAATTTGTGATAATAGAAAAGTATCTTTCGGTAGAAAATGAATTTGTTTTCAATGAAGGATTCTTGTTGACTGCTTATTTCTGGATGAAAAACTTGGGACAATCAGATGTAAAAGCGTTTGGATTAGAAAAAAGTGATGTCGTTATTGAAGAAACGCCACTCATTTACCATATGCATGATGACATTAATTTACAAAGAGTAGAAAATAGCAGGTAACATAAGTAGCACATGTCGCATCAAGGTCGCTTCTTGAGCAAAGGCTGCAGGTCTTTTGACCAATAATCGCTCGGTGGCGACGGAGCAAACGAGCGTCGCCAATAATCTTTCGCTTTAGGCTTGCATAGCATACATACCGGCATTAATTATCACGTACCTCAGTCGAAAGTGGAGCGAGTTACTATTTGTTCAAACCCGCTTTGTAGGTTGCTAAGCAGCGTTCCCGTGCCATTTTATGGTCTACTATGGGACTTGGATATTTATGTGTTCCGTATTCGGGTACCCATCGGCGGATATAAGCTTTTTGCTTATCAAATTTTTCTGTTTGCGCATCAGGACTAAATATCCGAAAGTAGGGAGCCGCATCAGTGCCGCAGCCAGCCGCCCACTGCCATCCACCATTATTGCTAGCTAAATCAAAATCTAGCAATTGCCTAGCAAACCACCCTTCTCCCCATCGCCAATCTATGAGCAAATGCTTGGTGAGAAAACTAGCCGTTATCATGCGCACTCGATTGTGCATATGCCCTGTTGCCACCAACTCCCGCATGCCAGCATCCACGATAGGATAGCCAGTTTTGCCTTGACACCATGCTTCAAAGTCTTTTTCATCATTACGCCAAACAATATTATCATACTCAGGTCTAAATGACCCTTTCTCAACATGCGGGAAATGATGGAGAATCTGACTATAAAAATCTCGCCATATCAACTCATTCAGAAATGTATCGTTAAGTTGTGAAGCCAAGATTGCCTTCTGGCGAATAGATATAGTACCAAATCTAAAGTGCAGTCCCAATCTAGAAGTGCCATTGATAGCGGGAAAATTTCGATTTTCGTCGTACGCCTTAATGAGTGATTGCATGACCACTGATGAAGGAAAAGTTATTGAACTTTTTTCAAAACCCATTGCGGTTAGTGGTATCATCGGGGCAAGGGCAGTATGAGCGTTGAAGTTGCCATAATATTTCTCTGTGGGATATGCCTTAAAATAATAGCTATCCTTTGCTACGGACGTTTTTGACAACAGTTTAGCAAACCATTTACGCTTGTAAGGGGTGAACACGGTATACGGCAAACCGTCGTCTTTAACGACTTCAGACTTCTCAAAAATGACATGATCTTTAAAGCTTGCTACACCGATATTATGCCTATGTAGCAATTGGATAATCGCAGCATCTCGGTTGATAGCATAACTTTCGAAGTCATGATTAAAGTAAAGTTGTTCTATCTGATGCTCTGATACCAATTTTGCCCAAATTTGCTGCGGGTCACCGTAAAAAACCCATAGATCCGATCCCAATGCTTGCAACGATTTCTTGAGATTATGTACAGTCTCTTGCAAAAAAGACACCCTTGCATCGTCCTTATCGGCTAACTTATCTAAAATATGAGTATCAAAAATGAATATAGGCTGCACATCCTTTTGTTGTTTTAAAGCATAATACAATCCCGCATTATCTTCTAAACGTAAGTCTCTCCTAAACCAAAAAACCGTCATCGAATTACCTTTATTTGATTTGAGAAACAACCGCAAAGGTCAAATGTTTTTATCCAAATCTGCAGCCAGTCACTCGTACGGCCCATAAACAGTAACTTATGGTAAGTTGCTATTGTCAATCGATTCCTTTTTCTATCTACGATACAAGATACCTATTGCCACCACCGTTATCCTAAGGCTTTAACCATGAAGCTGCATTACATTTTAACTACTTTCATACAAGCTTTTCCTACATTACTGATTACTTGCAGCATATAAACACCAGCATCATAAGTAGTCATGTCAATAGAAATGTCACTTGAGTACATTTTTTCAGATGCTACTACTCTACCTGCCACATCTTTTATCTGGACAGTACTATTTTGAAGCATAGCTGGATCGCCATCAAATTTGACGGTAACCATTTCTGTAACGGGGTTGGGGAATACGTTCCAGCGATTTGGACCATTTACATCCCAGTCCATAATCTCAGAAACGATAGGTTCCTTCAATATGACGAAGACTGTAGTTTCACTCTCTGGCAACGAAGTAAAGGTGTGCGTTTGTTTTCCATACACTTCGACCGAATCTTTTAAACCATCGAAACTGTACCGCAGTATTTTGGATGCATCTTTAGGTAAATCAATAGTGAAAGACCTTCCGTTGATGTTGCTCCATCGATAATAATTTTGCCACACCCACATATCTTTTTTACCATCGGACAGTTTATAAATACCCGAATTATTGGGGTCTACATTGGTGAAATTCATACCAGCGCCGAGATCCATCACCAGTTTAAATGTTTGCCCTCTGAGATTAGGTACATATGGAAATAATTGATTGCACATACCATAAATGGAATCAAATTCGACCGTGTGGAATAAATTCCATACCAATGCAAATTCAGTTGCGAGGGAAGAACCGTCGCTTTTTACAGCACCTATATTATTCCATATACAAGTAAATTGTCTTTTAGCAGATTCTTCCTCACTAATCTCCAGTATATTTGCTTTGTAACTGAATTCTGTAGCATAAAAATTGATCGGTCTCGTAATCCCGATTTCTTCTTGAATCTCGTTAAAATCTGCTTGAGCACTATATCGCCAATAAAATTCATTTTGCCTATCTACGATCGGTGCATACGTATTGTCATTGTACGTATGCAAATCGAAGCCTGCCAATTTTCCATTGTTGATCAAGTCAACAATTGCTGTAGCATAGCCATTGGCATCATTCCAGCTAAAAGCATTTTGTGATGCCCATCCTCCTGGAATGGCTCTCAAACTTGAATCGATGGATTGAATGCCATCGGCCAATCCTTCTAATGCATCATGATAATTTTCAGGGCCTTCCGCTATCGTTCTAGGAACATAAGGAGTATTGATATCTGGTTCATTAATAGCGGAATACACAGAAATACCCCAGTTTCTTATGTTTTTAGAAAGTAAGTATGGCGAGTTTGGTCTCCATCGCTCGGCGAAACTTCTGCCTATTTCATACCACTTATCTTTTGATCCCAATGCATTATACCAACCATAATATTCAAAAAGGATCATCGGCGTGATTCCTCCTTTATATAATAACATCATGATACTGTCTATGGATGATGGATTACCCTTTTGGGTATCTGGATTATAGTAGTAGGATGGATACAAGCTAATCCTGGTTCTCTTTGCACCCATAAAATTCAAGGCATTTATTTGATGTATTTCTTCATCTCTTGTTTCGCCATTGGTAAAATTACCACTTCCTGTCAAGTAGGTAATGTCTTGTGCAAAGGATTGAGCAGTAAAAAAAAGAATGAAGCAACACGAAAGTAACCTACTTGAAATTACTTTAAAAATGATTTTTGATGTTATTAATTGACGTAAATTTATATTAGTACTGCAAAAAAAAGGTAGAGTAAAATGTTGCATACAGTCAGGGATTTAGAACATGCAAAACAAGTGTTATTATTTTATAATAAAAACAACAATAACTACAGTTGAGCCAGCATTACTTCTA
>JANMMV010000798.1:0-4338 GCA_031373565.1 Saprospiraceae bacterium | reverse complement strand
CCAATGGTAATCAAAAAACAATTTACCATTGCGGGTTCTTTTACTAAAATAAAGGTAAAGTTTCGATATTATGCTTTAAACACTTGGGATAGCAATGATTTTGGATTTGCAGGATTCGCCACCGGTGTGTCAGGTGAAAATTTTAAAGTAGCTTGGGTAGATCAAATGACAAATATGGCTGGGTATAATGGTGCAACAAACACTTCTCTTTTTAATGGATCTACAAATTTCAAAAATTCTCCTGATGACATTTCAGACTATTGGAAAGATGTTGAAATGACAGCCCAGAAAGTTGATAATAGCAATAGTTTTTATGTATATATTGGCTCTGGTGCAGTTGGTACTAATGATGAAGGTTATGGAGTAGGTGGGGTCGAAATTTGGGTAAGGTAATGAATGAATAATGAATGATTGAATGAACGAATGAACGATCGGATGATCCATTTTTGATTTCAATTTTCAATTTTCCATTTTCCACTAAAAAAATTAATATCATGCTATCCAAAAATATAATTTTTACCATATTCCTATGGTTAACTGCGCTGTCCATGTTGATAGCCCAAAGCTCAAATTGTGACCCAACGGCCATAGATACAAGTGGCTTTGAAGGCACAGCATACTTCAACTATGGCAGTGTCAACAAGTCCAAAACAACAAAATACAAGACTGCTTCTGCTATCGGACAAGTCATAACAGGCGTTATGGAGAATGATGCTTACAGTACCAATATGGGCTTTTATGGTCGATATTTACTACCACCATTCAAAGTCAATGTCACTGCCACACAAGGTGATCTGCTTGACCGCATACAACTCTCATGGCAGATAGATGCCCTAGGGCCATCACCCAACCAAGGCTTCAACATTTATAGAGACAATGTTTTTCTAGCAACCGTCGGACCTAACATCCGCAATTACAACGACTTCAATGTCATCGCAGGTGTAGCATACACCTATACTGTCACGGGGCTCAATGGTTATGGTGAGGGTTCTCCGAGCGAAGCACTCGGCTTCCAAGTGCCAAATGGTGTTGTAACTGGCTGGATACAGACGCGCAATGGCAACGCGGTCCCCGATGCATTGGTCACATTGATGCCGATGCAAGGTTTTGCACTCAGATTTGATCCACAGGATGGGGCTAACGCTAATCGTGATGTCACAAATCCTTTTGTACCCACAGTTGGCAACGACTGGACAATGACTTTCTGGATCAAAACCAATTCTTCTACTGCCAATGGTAGTGTCGTTCATCTCAGCCCATCACCATTGTATATCAAGACGATCAATAGTGCAAGTGGCAATGAAGGCATCGAAATCGCTACATCGGCAAGTGGTGGCACCCTACTTTCCGCGGAATTTCCTGATAGTACCAAGAATGGCTGGCATCATGTTGCATTGAGTTATAGTAGTGGTACAGGGAGATTGTATATCGATGGTGTTTTGAAAAATCAAGGTACCATTGCCCCTGTCGCATCTGTTGACACCCTAAAGATGGGTGCAAAAGCGGGTCTAGGCGGATGGAATGGATCTCTTGACGAATTTAGGATCTATCATACATACTTGGACGAGTTAGATTTTGGTGAAGTGATGGAAGGAACGGCGTCATCGCAGACACCAGGACTTACACACTATTGGAAGATGGATGAAGAGCTGGGTGAGAAATCTTATGATCTTAAGAAACGCAATAAACTATTCTTTTGTGGGGCTCATTTTGACATAGATCGGCCACCGGTACGCACTGCTGGCAAGACCAATGAAGATGGATATTATCGAATCGAGTCGGCGAGTTACGGCACAGGTACGACGTTTTTAGCGCAACCTATGAAGGCGTTTTATCTCCACAAATCTATCAAGCTAGCACCAAGTCAGATGGCTTACGCGACCTTGCCTGATTTTGGTTTGACCAAAAAAGCAACGATCGAAACATGGATAAATACGACAGGTAACACACTTCCCCAAACGATCTTGCATAAAAAGTGGAGTAGCAACGAATGTCAATTGTTTATCAGTCAAAGTGGACTCAACAATGAGCTCAAACTGACGCTTAATGGCATGACAAAAACGTATGGCAATATACCACCTGATTTCCATCATCTAGCATTTACGCTAGACAGTCTTACAGGCAATGTAAGCGGTTATCTCAATGGTATATTATTAGCAACGCATAACTACGGTGTGATAGTTGGCTCTTGGTCAGATCCAATGCAGCCTTGGGTAATCGGCGCACGCAAAGATGGATTATTTACTTCACAATACTTTAGTGGCTTGATCGATGAAGTCGCAGTGTATGATACAACGTTGGCAGTCACTAAGATCAATGAACATTTTCAAAACGCAAGAGACATGCAGGAGAAAGGTCTAAGAGTCTACTTTCCTATGGACGAAGGCAGCGGCGTTAGAGTAAACAATGTCGGTTCGGTTTTGATCGAGCCTGGCACTTTGATCAATAGTACTTGGTCGTCTTTTGCATCAAACCAAGAGACTCAGCCCCATGTTTTCGCTCCGAAAACCCGTCAAGTTACGCTCAATCCAAGTGTGACATCCGTAGATCAAGTAGATTTTATAGATCAGTCAACCGTTGCTGTTTCGGGATTTGTTAGATATGCCAATACGGATTGTTTTGCTAGTAGAGTAGAGATCTTAGTCAATGGTGCTTCCTATAAACCACAGATATTTACGGACTCTCTTGGAGAATTTATAGTAGATTTCGATCCAGGAACTACGGCAACGTTATCGCCAAAATTGGCTGATCATGCCTTTGTACCTGCCTTTTGGGATGTGACTAATGTCACTTCACCCATCGCAGGTATTATATTTAATGACATCACCACCCGTAATATCACAGGACAAGTCGCTGGAGGTTCTGTTGACTCTTGCAGAAAATCTATCATCAAAGCGCCAGCTGGTAGTGGTCAAGGCACTATTTGTAAAGTCAAAATTAGTACAGCAGATGGTTGTTTTAGTAGACAACAAACGCTTTTTACTCAAGATGGATTGTATGAATTTAATGACTTGCCACCTGTGGAGAATATGATAGTTGTGATTTCTTCGTTTTCAGACCCTGAAAAGTATACCTATTTTCAAGATAAAATTGGTGGATCTACCGTTGATTTAACTAAGCAAGATACCGTCGTGGACTTTATCTACATCGCGGAGCCGCAAATAGAAGTGGTCAGTGGTCTAGAGCCTTTTTCACCCATGTGTAATGTCATAGTCATGGATCAGGGAGATACAAAAATGCTAGCCATACGACTCAAAGAGCAATATATCGCTATACCTAGCAATAACGATAATGGCTCATGCTACATAGATACGGCCAGTTTTAAAATCATCAATGGATTTGAAGACTCAATAAGAACAAAACCAATGAGCAACGGCATATTGCGCGATACATTCATAGTAGGCACCCCCAATCCTACTCCGCCATACTTCAAAACATTGCAGCTCGTCGGCACGACCATTGATGGTAATGATAGTGATTTTGTTACACAAGGTGTCGTCACCGGACTTAGACAAAAAGATAAGACTTTTACCACCATTTTACCTGAGACGCCTACAATGGTGCTGCGTGATCCTCCTGGTGATGGAAGTTATTCTTTCATAGAAAAGAATGAAAAAATTTGTCAAAAGATGACCTTCTCGACGAGTAACGATGAAGGTGGTGGCTTACAGACGATATTAGATTTAGGTCCAGATGTGGATTTTGGGATATTTGTTGGCCCTGATGTTGAAACAACTTCCAATGTTGGTCCTGATATTACAGCTACACACTCCATCAAAAAATTAACCCAAAACTCTATGGAAATGTGCACCAGCTATGATCAACGTATTTCTACCAGCGAAGATGACTTGATTGTTGGTCATGAACAAGGAGGTGACATCTTTGTTGGTGGCGCACTCAATATTGATATTGGATATGCCAATACAATTGGTTTTGATACTATGACCTGTTTACCTACAGATACCTTGGCCATCACGGTTTCACCTGGCAATTATGAGACAGAATTTATGTATTCTGAGTGGGCGATTAGAAACAACGTTTTAATATATCTCAAAGATGCACTAGAAGCAGCTGAAGACGCAATTCCTGTCGATAGCGCTGCTATCAATACCTTCCAAACGTCCATTGATAGATGGAACACCATATTGGATAATGATAGTATACAAATCAAAAATGGCATTTTCAAACGTAATATTTCATTTGATGCAGGTGTGAGCTATGAATATGCTGAAACGAGTACAGTTGACTCTACTTCGACCGCTACTTATGAAGAAATCACGATCAGGGATGCAAATATTAATCTTTTAGCATTTGCATTCGGCATAGGTGGTGGTCAGG
>JANMMV010000332.1:0-7137 GCA_031373565.1 Saprospiraceae bacterium | reverse complement strand
TGAGAGCTTTGTTCGTGGGGTTCGCACCGATTACGCTGCTGTCGAGGCTGCATTCTCATTGCCTTGGAGCAACGGCCCTGTGGAGGGCCATGTGAACCGTTTGAAGTTTATCAAGCGTCAGGGTTATGGTCGTGCGAGCTTTGAATTGCTGAGGCGGCGGGTTTTGCCCCTTCCAAATCCAACGTAAAATCGGAGTGGAATCCAGAAAGGGGAAGGCACGATAGCTTTCACCTAAATTGCGGAAGATCCCAATTTTCCCCAAAAAATAAAGTCACCCCTATCACGCTTTGACTGCGTAAGGTGAGTACTTAAGATAAAATCAACGTAAGAAAAATAATATTGATGGGATTACATTTAATACATTACCAAGCTGAACACGACGATCCGATCCTTTATCAGGTACGAAAATTACATCTCCCGGTTTAACAGATACATTAATAGACAAATTACCTTTATTAATAACTTCCCAAAGATTCACTTCGATTATTTCAGGTTTTTTATCAATAGTAGAAGGTCGAATCAACATAACATGTTTTAAATCGGCATTCGCTGCTTGACCTCCAGAAAGAGACAGGGCGGTCAACACATTTAAATCAATATCATCAGGATAAGTAGTGGTTCCAGGCTTTGTAGCAGCACCAAAAACTGAAAATTGTTTTTTATTTGTAGGGATTATTAAAATATCTCCCGGTTTAACAAGCAAATCAGAAGGTAGTTTCCCTTCGATCATTAATGCTTGTAAATTGACTGCAATATTTTCTCCATTACGACGAATGACTGATCGGCTTAATGCGGCCAATGCAGTGGGGCCACCAACAGAAGCGAGTACAGCGGCTAGAGATCCATCAGTTGGAGCAGTAATCGCACCAGGACGAACAACTTCACCGAGAACCTGAACCTGTGTTTTTGCCTGATCAATATCTTGGACAATCAATAAATCTCCAGGCAATACCGACATATTGATTTTTGGATCAGCCAGAGTAAACAATTTCAGTATATCAATGGAAATAGTTTCATTGCGTCGAACAAGTAACGCTGTAGTCCACTCAGGACGATTGCTTGTTAACCCTCCACTTTCAGCTAGAACATTTAGTAAGTTCCAATCTTTCTGAATAATAAACTTACCAGGCGATTTCACAGCACCAAGTACACTAACATAGTCATAATCTTTTACTAAATCCACGTGTTTTGTAATAGAAACACTAACTTCAGGATTAACAACCTGAAGTGCAACTTTCTCTCTAATAATAGATTGTACTTTTTTGGCAGTCAGACCTAAAACATTGAATTCGCCCACATAAGGATATGAAATTTTACCATCAGGCAGAACTGTTACATTCCTTGTCAAATCCGGCTCACCTATAACCGTAATATTCAATATATCTTCGGGTTGAATTGTATAATCAGATATTTTTTGACGGTTAATATTTGATTCATCACTAATGCTTGCAGCAAAGCTATGAACGGGAGAAAGGATCGAAAAGCCAAGAAGTAATAGTACTGATTGTAACCAACAATAGTTAAATTCGGTTAGCCCCCCCATACGCTTCTTTGGAAATTGCACCTTTATACCTAAATTATTCAATTGCGATTTGTCAAAACTCGCTCTGGAGAGCATCACTCTATAATAGATAATTTTTTCACGCAGAATCATTTTCAGTACCTTCTTTTCGTGTTGGTATAGCGTCATTATTTTCGTTCTTAGAGGATAGAATATTGCCACTATTTTCTTCATCATTTATTGATACATAATTATAATTATAATAACCATAATATTTATCATTGGTAGCATCAACTTTATTCATAATAGTACCAATAATTCTTGAGCGGGCATGATTAAGCAGTCCAATTGCATGTCGTAAATTGCCTCTTTTTGTTTCTCTATAGCTTGTGACAAATAAAACGCCGTCAACACGTGTCGCAAGAATTACTGAATCAGAAACAGCTAATACAGGAGGGCTATCAATAATTAATATATCGGCCAATTCTGAAAGTTCAGTAATTAAACGAGCCATTGCCTCTGAAGCAAGTAACTCTGCGGGATTAGGGGCGTGCAAGCCAGCAGATATTAATTGCACATCATTAATCGGTGTTTGTTGCAAAACTGCTTCTAATTTATAATTTCCCAATAGCACATCGGTAAGCCCAGGTGTCTGACTAAGTCCCTGTATCTTATGTTGTGATGGTCGACGTAAATCAGCATCAACAATAATAATTTTTTTATTTTCTAACGATAAAGCAATTGCCAAATTATATGCAATTGTTGATTTACCTTCTGCTGGAACTGTTGAAGTAACTAATAGACTTCGAATAGGTCTATCAACTCCTGCAAATTTAATATTTAAGCGTAATCCCCGGTATACTTCCATGATCGGAGATAGCATAGATGTATCTTTAATAACTCTAAGACCTTCTTCGCCAATCATTGGTATATTTGCAAGAGTTGGAAGCCCGACAATTCTTTCTAGTTCTTCTTGAGAACTTATACGATCGTCAAGAAACTCTTGAATAAGAGCAAATAACATAGCAGCAAATATTCCGAGTACAGCTGACAAAATAATGTTTAATGCTTTTTTTGGTCGTATAGGTTCCTTAGGTTCAATTGCGTACTCCATCACACGTGCATCAACGTGTTTAGTTTGATCTCGCAACCTAAGATCTTCTCGCTTACTAGATAAAAATGTATAATTTGCTTTTGCAATCTCTACCTGACGTTGTAATCGTGCCATTTTCTGTTGCCAAACAGGAAATGAATTAAGATCTAAATTAGCATCTTGTAAATGTTTTGCTGTTGATGCTGCCTCAGCCGAGAGCCCACTAATTTCCTCTTCTAATAGATCGCGGCGAGTTCGCATGGCGTCATATATTGGATTTTTAGCCTCATTTCTAATCGATACTTGCGAGCGTTGTTTTAGTAAATATTTATTTAGTGTTGCTATTTGTGCATCAATACCAGCAACCTGCTTGTTCACTTTCGTATATCGCGTTAACAGACTAGCTCTTTCGGCATTTAACGTAGCTAATTGTGCCTCTGTTGCATGAATTGCAGGGTCTGCATCAGCAGATATGATGGCAGATAGTGTTTGAGGCTCACTAAGCATTTGTAATTTTAAAGTTGCAAGCTGTGAGTTTGCAGAAGAAATCTTGGCTTGTAGTATTTTGTATTGATCATTAATTTCTTGTGCCGCCTTAATTTTAACTTCTCTATTTTTATCTAATTCACTTACTTTATTCTGTTGTTGAAACTTACGAAGTTCATTCTCAGCGATTTCAAGATCTTTTTGTGCTTTTTCAGCTCCAATTTTAGTAAAATCTAAAGCATCACGAACTGATTTACCATTAAAAGTGGCTGTCTCTTCTAAGTAAGAATCCATTAAAGTATTTGCAAAAACCTTCGATGTATTTGCAAGGACTGAATCAACATTAATTTCTATAATATCAGTATCAGTGACAGCTTTAGCAGTAATTTCGATAGGAAATTTTTCAGAAATACGTAATTTGCTTTTAATTTCTCTTATCATAGCTTCGTTTTGCAACAAACGAACTTGTGTTTCAATTTTATAGCTTGGAGTTGCCGCCAATAAATCCGCTAATGGATTAGCGGCATCGATCTGATTCAACTTTAAACTTGTTGGCTGTACGAGCAGATACGAGGTTGCACGATAAGTAGGTGGTGTCAGAAGTGTAATAATGATTCCGGCTAGTATTATTGTTATTGAAATATTACCAATAACGATTCGGCGACGACGCACAATAGCAATAAATTCGGAAAAAGTCACACTTGCTTCAGAGTTATCAAGTTCGTTTATTGGTTGATTAATTATGTTCATATAAACTAAGTAATATAGATGCAGAAGATGTACAATATAGTCATTATAACAAACTTTTTTGCAGGGTATACGTCAGAATACTTTGGTCTGAGAAGTTAAGAGCAAGATGAACCCGATCATCTGACGAGATATCTAGAAATTTTGAGTAGGTTTAGAAAATCTACCCATTTTTGCATTCAACATTTCCCTCATGCCCCTCCGCTTTTGACGCTTTTTTCAATTACCTGAGACAACGTACTAAGATAACTTGCTGCTACCAGATCAGTAGAATACTTCATCTCAAGTACTTGACGGGCTCTCAATCCCATTTCGGTGGCCCTAATAGGATCATTGGCTAAGCTGAGTATTGCTTTGACCAAACCTTCCACATCATGCACATCAATCCTAATCCCGCACTCCGTCTCTTGAATTACACGAGCGACTTCACATACAGGTGACATTAGACCTACAGTTGGTCGTGCAGAAGATAATATACCATAGAACTTACTAGGTACACAAAGCCCTTCCATCCCAGGCTCAAGGGTGACGAGTGAAGCATCAGCAGAAGCTAATAAATCAGGATAATCTACAAGAGGTAAAAAATTGAATAAATGGACATTGTCAATTTTTTCATCATGAATTCGCTTTTCAATATGATCGCGTTGAGCGCCATCGCCAACCAGAACAAATTGTATTTCACGATTAATCAATGAGATCTTTTTAGCGGCATTAATGATTGTATCAAAATCATGATATCTACCAAAATTACCTGAGTAGCACAATAAAAAACCGTTTAATTTATTATAAATTCGAAATTTAGCATCGTGTTTATCGATAAGAGGCATATCTTCTGGGTTATAACCAACAGAAATTACTTCGATATTTTCTATTAGGACTTTATATTTTTGAGAAATATAATCTTTCATACAACGTCCAAGCACTATAACTTTACTTGATTTATGTAACCAATAATTTTGTACAAACATTAAGATTTTTGCACCTAATCCATTTGGAGACAATACTTTCATTACTATTGCTCTATCAGGATCAAGATCATACAAAATATAAATGTATGGAATTCTTGTTATCATCTTGAAAATATTAGCGATTCCAACTAAAACGGGCGGTGCCGTGCTTACTAATATGACATCATATTTTTTCTGTTTATTTAAATATAAAAGTTTCATTAAAACTAAATAACTAAAAATAAAGTTAATTAAAAGCCTACTCAATGTTTTTTTCTTGTGCGATTTAGGAGAATCAACCCTGAATATTCTAATATCATTCCATTCTTCATATGAATTCAATAATTCTTCATTATATCTATAGCAAAATCTACTCGTAATTACATCTATCGATGTATTACATTCTTTTTTCCGCATTGAAGATACTAAATCAGACAATACTGATCCAGTTCCTCCTGTATTATCAGGATAAAAAAATTCATTTAAAATACAAATATGCATTATTTTAATATTAAAACTAGATTTCGTAAGCAATATACTTATTCATATCTATCATTATAGTATTAAATTAATACTATATCCAATTAGACTTGTCGACAGATTGATAGACACTTATAATCCCCTCACGTAAACTTATGCTAGGTGACCATCCCGTCGCCTTAAGACGTGATATGTCAAGCAGTTTCCTTGGGGTTCCATCGGGTTTTTGACTGTCGAGTACTATCTTTCCTGAAAAACCGATGATTTCGGAAATCATAGATGTTAGTTCATAAATACTAATGTCTTCTCCTAAACCAATATTTATTATTTCGGGTTCATTATAACAATCCATAAGATGGATACATGCCCTGGCCAAATCATCAACATGAAGAAACTCTCGGCGAGGTGTTCCACTACCCCAAATGACTAATTCATCAGCTCCTGTTATTTTTGCCACATGTGCTTTTCGAATTATTGCTGGCAACACATGAGATGATTCTAAATTGAAATTATCATTCGGACCATATAGATTAGTAGGCATTACAGAAATAAAATTACATCCGTACTCTGACCTGCAACCTTTACAAAGATTAATTCCTGCAATTTTGGCAATTGCATAAGCTTCATTTGTTGGTTCAAGCAATCCTGTCAGAAGATATTCTTCTTTAATTGGCTGTGGGGAGAGCTTAGGATAGATGCAAGAGGAACCCAAAAATAGTAATTTTTCCACATTGGTGTCTTTAGCGCTCATAATAATGTTGTTTTGAATTATTAGATTCTCAACAAGAAACTCTACAGGATATTCATTATTCGCTTTTATACCTCCAACTTTAGCTGCAGCTAAGAATACATATTGGGGGTTTTCATTTTCGAAAAATTCCTGTACTGCGGCTTTATCTAATAAGTTTAATTCTTCTTTTGTACGAACAATTATATTTGAGAAACTCTGGGATTCCAATTTTCGTTTGATCGCAGATCCGACCAACCCTTTATGTCCAGCAATATATACTGGGGCTGACTTATCATTAGAAAAATTTTTCATTATTGATGATCTTTATAACCTTAAAATGAAACTCAGTTAAGAATCTCTGAAAGATTTTTTAATTAAAAACAGAATTTTTGGAGATTATTCATTCATATAACCTGGAAGCCAAGTAAATTTCACGATACGAAAGAACTTATTTGTGTTTACTCAGTATTCGAAGTAAGGCTTATTCCCAATTTTTTTTGAGTACGCTGATCCTCATGTTGACACTAAACATACTAGTATATCTTACCTACCTCATAATAGTGCGAAAAACTCTGAGTTTTTGAGTTGTAAAGAGCACCTCGACAGTTCCCATTAAGATTTATTGACACACTTTGTACCCTGAATATTCTTGAATGTCAACATAGGGCCAGGTGAATCGCATCGAAATGTGTTGGGGTAAAACCTCCTCAGGAGGACGACCCCCATGACTCTCTTGGAAAAATTCAAAACGCTTACCGACCCGCGAATAGCACGAACCCGAAAATACCCACTTGCCGACACTCTCATCATCGTACTCTGCGCTCTGATTTGTTCCACAGATACCATGGTTGCTATCGTCAAATGGGCACACGCACACAGAGAATGGCTCAAGCAAAACTTCGGCATCAAGGCCATTCCCTCCCATGACACCACCGGATGAGTCCTTGCCAAGATTGACCCGAAGCTACTGGCACAGTGTCTCACTGACTGGGTGACACAAACCTGGACTAAGACCCCAGCCGTAGAGGGAGATGCCCCCGTGGTCGCTTTCGATGGTAAACGACTCAAAGGGGCTTTAGGAGTACTGAATCTCGTCACTGCTTGGGCAAGCGACTCTCAACTCATCCTGGCCGTGGCCAAAGCAAAAGAGGGA
>JANMMV010000640.1:0-2092 GCA_031373565.1 Saprospiraceae bacterium | reverse complement strand
GATGATAATTTATTATTCCTATTGTCAAGGACTTCTACTTGAAGCAGCTCTCCATCTGCTTCTAAACTTAGATTCTGTAGGTAGCTGGCTTGGGCACATTGCCTAATTTTCTCTAGAATACTTTTAGCAATTATTTCTGCTTCAGTTGAAGCTAGGTTTGTTTCATCCATGATATAGGAAGATGAATGTATCATCACACACTTACCTTTTTTCTCTTCAATTAAGATATCATGATTTTCATTTACTAATTTTATATAAGGTGATTTTTCTATTGATGCAAAAAGCATCTGCCTAAATCCCAGATCATTTGCGTCTATCTTGACCTTGATGCCAAGCTGGCCATAGTTTCGCTCTAATACATGGATCCATGCATTTGCATCCACATATTTGTTGTCTTCTACATATATTTGTGCACCGAGCAATTCACTATTTTCTACAATTCCAATTACAAGGGGTTGCACTTTTGAGAGATCTCTCGTATCTGGTGGATAAAAACCTATTTTTGTTCCTGGCAATATATTTTGAAGCGTCCCGCCATTGATGCATATTTTATTAGAGAAATTGCCACATCTTACGATAGCATAGTGGGGAATATTTTCTAAAAGCTTCCCTCCAAAAATCTCCTGATCAAGACTTCCCTCAGCGATTGGAGTTTGACCATTACTCACCTTAGCCATCTCTATTTTCACAAGATCAAAAAGAGCCCTATAACTTACCGTACTTCCAGCCGTTGCCATCGTTTTACTGAGGGCCAAAGAAAGTGGCCCATATAACGTTCCATTGAACATGCACTCTGTATTAAGTTGGTTGGCCTTAGATGCATAAAAAGATACCATGGGAGCTAAATTATTTTCATCTATTGCGGCATCCATCAAATTGACTTCAGCACCATTCTTTGATACCCATCCATCGGGTACATTGGGCATTGTACTTCCTCTAGTATTTGAAAAATCACCCCTCGTTACTGTAGCAGAATGGCATGCATCTATACTTACAAACAGGTTGCCTGACTTACCCAACTTTTTTCTTATTGCCCTTAATTTCAATCCCAACTCATCATCACTCACGTGATGTTGATATTCATAGGGTACTTTTTTCATTAATTCCTTAGAGAAAATTTTATTTTCAGAAGGCCCATTGAACGCAACTAAAGCTTCATCCAAGCCATCTGCTTCATCCCCATTTTTATCAGAAATTTGCTGGCCATGTCCAGAAAAATGAAAAAGTCCTATATCCCCTTCCATTACATTATTTACCAGATGCTGATCAATGGCATTTAGGATAATTTCTTTGGTTACACTTTGATCATAAACAGAAATGTTCTTTTCTTCAAATCCTCTTGAAATCAATGCTTTTTTCAGAATTACGACATCGTTATTGCAATTGAGATTTTTCCAATTATTCCCCTGCTCATATTGAGAAATGGCTATAATCAAAGCATGTTTGGTTTGGGCGCTTAGAGATATTGAAAAAAGAAAACTCAAAATCAATACAAATGCTCCTTTAAAACTACAGGTAAAAAATTTAATTTTGTTAGTTGAGACTTTCAAGGCTTATTTCACTGATTGAAAGCAAATATATAACTTTATATCATTCTTTGCATGAATTTTGTGTTAAATGATAAAAATCCAAATCTAACCAAAATTTTAGAATCTGAAAATTAGGATAGCATAATCATTAGATTTTATTTCATTTCTTGAAGCATCTTTTAACTACATTTGAAAATGTATCCACAATACTTCAATTTATTTACTATCAATCCTTGGATTAAATTCATTAATAATATTAATTCCTTGATCTATTGCTATTTGAATTTCAGAATTCAATTTATTACTTTCTGATATAATTCCATCAATAGTAGAAATGTATTTATCAATTTCATTTAGTCCTCCTTGCACCTGGACAAATCCCATAATATCATTATATTTCTGGATAGACACTTCAATTTTCTTCTGAATAACATAAGCATCTTCAATTTTTTGATTAAATACATTTTCTTTAGCTTCGATATTTTTTAACATTATGCTCTTTAACTCTTCAGTTTTGTTTTCGTTTGCTTTTTCATAAAGCATCTTAAAAAGCCCGTCCGCAT
>JANMMV010000603.1:0-6472 GCA_031373565.1 Saprospiraceae bacterium | reverse complement strand
GCAATTCAGCAATTCAGCAAACTTGTGCAGCTTTAGCGGCATCAGCAAACTTGTCACGTCTTTAGCGTGATTAGCAATTCACCAATTCAGCAAACTTGTGCAGCTTTAGCGGCATCACCAAACATGTGCAGTTTTAGCGGCATCAGCAACCTTGTCACGTCTTTAGCGTGATTAGCAATTCTCCAATTCACCAAACATGTGCAGCTTTAGCGGCATCAGCATTCTATCAACCCAACATTACCCATAAAATGAAAGGCATAATTCTCGCAGGCGGCTCCGGCACCAGGTTGTACCCGATCACAAAGGCAATAAGTAAGCAACTAATGCCTATATATGACAAGCCGATGATTTATTATCCCCTATCGGTATTGATGCTCTCAGGTATAAAGGATATACTGATTATCACTACACCTGAGGATCAAGATGGCTTTATCAGATTATTAGGCGATGGGAGTGATTTAGGATGTAATTTTCAGTTTGCCACACAAGCTGTTCCTAATGGTTTGGCGCAAGCCTTCGTCATAGGTAAACAATTTATTGGCAATGATAAGGTAAGCCTTATCTTAGGCGATAATATTTTCTATGGATCCGGATTTAGTAAACTGGTTCAGCAAAGTGCATCCATTGAGAGTGGTGCAAAAGTTTTTGCTTATTCAGTCACTGACCCTGAAAGATATGGCGTCGTCGAGTTTGATGATAATATGAAAGCACTTTCTATTGAAGAAAAACCGACCTTCCCAAAGTCTAATTTTGCTGTCCCGGGATTATATTACTACGATAATGATGTTGTCACCATAGCACATGAAATCTCGCCATCCACACGTGGCGAATATGAGATTACGACGGTCAATCAGCATTATCTAGATGCTGGTAAATTGTCTGTTGGAATAATGGATCGTGGAACAGCTTGGCTTGATACCGGGACATTTGATTCTTTGCACGATGCATCAGAGTTTGTACGCGTTATCGAAAAACGACAGGGGTACAAAATAGGATGTATCGAGGAGGTTGCATGGCGTATGGGCTATATTACTAGTGAGCAATTATCCAAATTGGCAAGTCCACTGGTTAAAAGCGGATATGGTGAATACCTAATTAAATTAATAAAGGATAGTTAGGTTTTCGGTGGGAGAAATTCTGTCAACAAAAAATAAAAATACACATAAATTAATGTATACTTTATGAATATAACTGTCGTTGGTACGGGATATGTAGGTTTAGTTTCGGGCACCTGTTTTGCAGAGTCTGGAAATCACGTCGTCTGTGTTGATATAGATGCTGCCAAAGTGGAGAAGATGAAAAATGGCTTCGTTCCCATCTATGAACCGGGATTAGAAGTGCTTTTCGAGCGAAATACTAAGCAAGGAAGATTAAGTTTTACGACAGATCTCGCTGCGGGTATTAAGGATGCAAAAATTATTTTTCTTGCACTTCCGACTCCGCCCGGTGCTGATGGATCTGCTGATCTCTCGTTTGTATTGAAGGTCGCCGATGATTTGTCTCGGATGATAACTGATTACAAGGTCATTGTAGATAAAAGTACAGTTCCAGTTGGGACGGCCGAAAAAGTGCATGATGTCCTTGCTAAAAATCTTGACACTTCTTTATTTGATGTGGTCTCAAATCCTGAATTTCTACGAGAAGGTGTCGCTGTCGAAGATTTTATGAAGCCCGATAGAGTCGTCGTGGGTACAAAATCTGAGCGAGCGATTAAAGTTATGTCTGCCTTATACGAGCCATTTGTCAGACAGGGAAATCCTGTCATTTTTATGGACGAGCGAAGTGCGGAGATGACCAAATATGCAGCTAATTCTTACCTAGCGACTCGTATCACTTTTATGAATGAGATCGCCAATCTTTGTGAGCGTCTTAATGCTGATGTTGATATGGTCCGTAAAGGTATGGGGAGTGATAGTCGAATCGGTAAGCGATTTTTGTTTCCAGGCGTAGGGTATGGCGGGTCATGTTTTCCTAAAGATGTACAAGCTTTAGCCAAATCAGCTGAAGAAAATGACTATGATTTCAAAATTCTGAAATCTGTCATGCAGGTGAATGAGCTCCAAAAAGAGATTCTTTCAAATAAGATCATAAAATATTTTGGAGGTGACCTGGCTGGTAAAAC
Source organism: Saprospiraceae bacterium (assembly GCA_031373565.1). Taxonomy (GTDB): domain Bacteria; phylum Bacteroidota; class Bacteroidia; order Chitinophagales; family Saprospiraceae; genus OLB9. The sequence continues at coordinate 4,350 of JANMMV010000603.1, read as the reverse complement.
CATTGGCGTATGGGGACTTGCTTTCAAGCCCAATACGGATGATATCCGTGAAGCACCTGCCCTTACTATTATTTCACGACTTTTAGAAAATGGGGCAAAGATTAAAGCATACGACCCAGAAGCGATGGAACATGTTGAACAACTATTTGGAAATAGAGTCACGTTTTGCGCTTCGGAATATCAGGCAATCACGGACGTAGATGCTTTGGCAATCATAACGGAGTGGAATATCTTCAGAACGCCTGATTTTGATAAAATGAAGTCCATGATGAAAGCACCTGTTATTTTTGATGGTCGAAATGTCTATGATGTCAATGCCACCAGAGAAATGGGCTTTTATTATGATAGTATCGGGAGGTAGTGATTGATGGAACTAAATGTTGTCAAGTGTGTGTTTCTACTTATATAAACTAATAAACTATGGGTAAGATATTTGCAGATATAATAATTTCGAATGCCGATGACAAAGCATTAATTAGAAGGGGCAAGATAGGCCGCAATGAATTGCGATCAATGAATCTTAATATTCTTGTCGATACTGGCGCTTACAATCTAGCTATTAATGAGCGGATTGCCAATCAATTAGGACTGGCCCGCCTAGGTTTTCAGACTTTTCAATTAGCTGATGGATCTGAAACGACATTAGAAATCGTGGGTCCCGTAGATATACAATTTGAAAATCGGGAGACTACTTGTCGTGCTGTCATGTTACAGGGAGATACAGAACCATTATTGGGTCAGATTCCCATTGAAGATTTAGACGTAGTCCTTCTCCCGCGAGAAGAAAAAATGATCGTAAACCCAAAATCACCAATTTTGGCTAGAAAAGAATTAAGATAAATATTTTATCAGCGACTAACCATTCGACGATTGCTCAAATCAAAAATGAACGCATCTTTTTATATTATCTTAGAAACTATTTTATACCAAAAGGTATTATACTAATAGGTATCATACCAAAAAGTATAAAAAATATAAATGAAAAGTCCATTTGAATTTGGCGGTACAGTAAGTGATAATAGCTTTACAAACAGAACGAAAGAGAGACATCGACTATATGTTAATCTTACTTCTGGTATCAATACTATACTAATCTCTCCACGCAGATGGGGCAAATCATCACTAGTTGAGCGTGCGACAAAGGATATTGTTGCAAAGCATCCCGAAATCAAAGTCATTTCAATTGACCTTTTTTCTGTCAATTCTGAAGAAGAATTTCTTTCTTTGTTTGCACGGTCAGTGATTAAAGCATCAGCTTCAAAGGCATCAGAATGGCTCGATATAGCAAAGGATACGTTCAAAAAACTTGTGCCGAAGATTGTTTTAAATACCGATTTGGGTGATATCAGTTTGGAGTTTGATAGATCGGAAATCAAAAAGCATAAAGAAGAGATTTTAAACTTACCAGAAACAATAGCTTCATCCAAAGGAATAAAATTTATTGTTTGTATCGATGAATTTCAGAATATTGTCCACTATCAGGATAGTGATTTGATTGAAAAAGCGATGAGATCTTTTTGGCAAAGGCATAAAAATGTCTCTTACTGTTTGTTTGGAAGCAAAAGACATATGATTTCAGATATTTTTAATGATAGTTCACGTTCTTTTTATAAGTTTGGAGATATCATGTTTCTAGCAAAAATCGAAAGAAGTGAATGGATATTTTTTATTCAAGAGCGATTTAAGGGTACAAACAAGAAAATTTCTTTTGAAAATGCAGAATTAATAGCTTCACAGATGCAAGACCACTCGTGGTATGTACAGCAAATGTCCCACCTTACATGGCTCCAATGCGATAAAGAAGTGACTAAAGATATTGTAGAAGAAGCATTCGAAATGGTAAAAAATAGCCAATTGCCTTTCTTTCAGCAAGTGATCGAAAATATGAGCAATACCCAAATCAACCTATTGAAAGCAGTCCTTCAAAATGAAAAACAGCTTACTTCTGTCGCTGTTATGACAAAGTATAATCTTGGTACACCTAATAATATACGCAAAAATATTCAGATATTGATTCAAGATGATATTGTAGATAAGGTAGGAGAAGAATACAAATTTTTAGATCCCATGTTCTACCATCTTCTCAAACAAACTTTTTCAGCATAGGTATATTTGAAAATATCTAGTAAATAAAATGAATAATGGAATCAAAAAAATTGTTCAAAGACTTGGAGGAAAAACAGAACAAAGTCTTATTGCAGAAACGTACGGTTACCTTGAAAGAAGCAAGAGAGAAAGTGGAATGGTTGAAGGATAGTAGTGCAAATCAAATTATAGTACATTTGAAAAACCATCTTGCGAAATTAAAAGAAAGATTTCCAATTGGAAAGATAGCGCTGTTCGGTTCTATTTTAAGAAATGACTTTAAGGAAAAATCTGATGTGGATATATTAGTTGAATTTGAATCAGCTGATTTTAGTTTATTTTTGCAATTAGCCAACGAACTAGAGCTTATCTTAGGAAGGAAAGTTGACCTTGTAACTTTTCGCTCATTAAATGTTAGGCAAAAGGAATTTTTAAAAGACACCATGTTATATGTCTGAAAGACCTAATATGATGCTTTTGCATGATATTCTGGAAGCTTGTGATAAGATTTTATTATACACTAATGATGTTAAATTTGATGAATTTTCAGCCAATAGGGATGAGGAATAGATTGATTCAAGGGTATTTTGCTACTGATATACCTATGTTGTGGAACACAATCGTTTTTATAATACCTGATTTTAGAAAATCTATTTACAAACTGATATTAATAAAATCTTAATCATGTCCAAAAACATCCTCATCACAGGCGGTGCTGGCTTTATAGGTTCTCATGTCATCCGCCGATTTGTTCATAACTACCCTGATTATCAGATCATCAATTTTGATGCGCTTACGTATGCAGGCAACCTCGAGAATCTCAGGGATATAGAATCCGCTGCAAATTATACTTTTGTCAAAGGAGATATTTGTAATGATTTGGATGTGCAAAATGCCCTTCAAAATCATAAGATAACGCACATCATTCACTTGGCTGCTGAATCACACGTAGACAGATCCATCAAAGATCCATTTGTATTTATCAAAACCAATGTCCTTGGAACAGCGAATTTGTTACATCAAGCTAAGCTATATTGGAACGGCGATTTTGAAGGCAAAAGATTTTATCATGTTTCAACAGACGAAGTGTATGGATCGCTTGAACTAGGAACGGATATGTTTACCGAAGAAACAGCCTATGATCCTAGGAGTCCATATTCAGCTTCTAAAGCCTCTTCAGACCATATGGTGCGCGCTTTTTACCATACTTATCATATGCCCGTTGTGATCTCTAATTGTAGTAATAATTATGGACCTAATCATTTCCCAGAGAAGCTTATTCCACTGATTATCAATAATATCATGCACAAGAAGCCACTCCCTGTTTATGGTAAAGGTGAGAATGTAAGGGATTGGCTATATGTCGAAGATCACGCATCTGCAATAGACACCGTTTTTCACCATGGTTTAAATGGTGATACCTATAACATAGGCGGACACAATGAGTGGCGCAATATAGATATTGTAACCTATATATGTGATCTAATGGATCGTAAACTGGGCCGCCAAAATGGTGAAAGCCGAGATTTGATAACCTACGTCACTGACCGAGCTGGACATGATTTACGATATGCCATCGACGCATCCAAAATCAAAAATGATCTCGGCTGGACGCCAAAGGAGACATTCGAGACGGGTATTGAAAAGACCGTGGACTGGTATTTGACTAATGAAGATTGGTTGTCAAATGTAACATCAGGAGACTACCAAAGTTATTATCAAAAAATGTATCAACCCTAACCTCATCAGCCAAACGTGTGCCGCTCTGCGGTATCAACAAAAAATGATCACAGACATCAATCAATTAGACCTTAATGGCGTGTACAGTTACGCGGACTATCTAAAATGGCAGTTTGACGAACGTATAGAACTACTCAAAGGTAGAATTTTTAAAATGTCACCCGCGCCAAGTACGAGACATCAAAAGATATCTTTTTTTATTGGAAGAAAAATAGGAAATTTTCTAGAAAGCTCGAGTTGCCAAGTTTTCTCAGCACCCTTTGATGTTCGTTTATCAGTCCATGAAGACATTAACATCTCGAAGAAATTTAGAAAGAAAACGAAGTCGCTCCCTGATGGAAAAATCATGACAGTCGTGCAGCCAGATTTATGCGTGATTTGTAATCCTGATCTGTTGGACGATAGAGGTTGCGTCGGTTCACCTGACTTGGTTATAGAAATACTGTCGCCAGGCAATGCTCGCTTAGAGATGAAAGACAAGTTTGAAATCTACCAAGAAGCGGGCATTCCCGAATATTGGATCGT
>JANMMV010000594.1:0-2248 GCA_031373565.1 Saprospiraceae bacterium | reverse complement strand
TAGAAGAACAAGGAGCGCCACCTGTAATCGTATACACTCTTCTCAATCTATGAACCCCAATGCCAAAACCTGCGCTTGTGTAATCTTCTGAAGTATTACCATCTGGAGCGGGGCCGAATGCACCACCATTGATACTATACTCCCAAAGATATGTTCCACCTATGGGAGTGGCTGTCTGAGCATCTAGGACAAAAGAACCTGAATTACCACAAAAGGTCGTAGCTAACAATGGAGCGACGTTATTGTTGGCAATAGAACAACTACATTGATCAGAAACTGAGAATGTAACTTTATCAACACATCCATTTACAGTCCAATTAAGGGTGTATGTCCCTTGAACGCTAAAATTAGACACTGTTGTTGAAGCACTATTAGGAGCGGCAATGATAGCAGTGCCAGAACTACTAGGGTCAACGCTCCATATTCCCACACCAACAGCAGATACTGTGGCAAGACCAGAACTAAAACAACTTACGGAAGACGGATCTGGACCTGCATCGGCAGAAACGACTGTAACTCTAGTTGTATCAGCACAAGGACCTGCTGTATAAATAAAATTGTAAATACCATTTGCTGTAGAGCCAAAATTAACAATCGAGACACCAGCGGAAGTCGCACCTAGATTTGCTCCAGGTGGATTAGTCCCAGCTGCTGTCCATGTTCCTGTAGTAGGAGCTGTACCAGTTAGGGTTGTTGTCGAATTTGTGCAAGCATTGACGTTAGGTCCTGCACTAGGTTTAGCAGTTGCTAATACTTTGGCAGTATTGAAACATCCTAGTGCATCAGTAACAGTAACATTGTAGGTTCCGTTTGCTACTTCTTGTGCGTTAGGAATATTGACATCTTGGGTCGTCCCAGCATAATTATTGGGGCCAGACCAAACATAAGTAAGTGGATTTTGACATGTATTAGGTGTTGCAGCTAGATCGATTTCTAAACCATTGGCACACGTTGGAGTAACAGTAAAAGCGGGTTTTGGTGGAAAGCGCTGCGCTAAATTACCTATATATCTTTGAGTAGTATTTCCTATTGTAAAGCCGTTAGAAAAGTCTCCACCTTCCATACCTGGAGCGCCTGAACCAGGATCCACGCCATTCTCAAATAAACGAATGTTAGATGCGCAAGAGGCAAGCGAAATAACTTGAAGAGAAAATATTCTCACTGAATCACCATTTGCAATATTGTTATACTGCGAAGTTGGTGATAAAGTCGGAGTGATACTTATATAATCCTTACCGTCATTAGGATTTGAAATCTGACTTCCGATTACCCATTTCAACGGGATGGTGCCGGTGTAACTGGCATTGTTATTTAAAGGAAAATAGTTAAAACTTACAGGCGTTTGCGGTATTGCCACCTGAACTCCTGTCGGCACAACTAATGATATTTGGGCATTAAATTGTGTCCGTAAAACTGGCGTAGTAGCGGATCCAGTAAAGTGGAGAAACATATCATAGCGACATGTAAGGGTGTTGTAAACCATTCTGTACCTTACCCCAGTAACTTGACTGAATGCATTCTGAATACAAAATATGTTGCCCAAGAATAGAAGGGCATACATGAGTTTTCTTAATTTCATGATACTAACTTTTTATTAAATTCAAACATAAAAACTGACTTTATTCGAAGACTTTGTTTCATGAAGGCCCAGTCCTGTAATCGAATATCGAAATATCAAATATTCACTTACAACTACCAAACTTACCATGAATCAGCAATAAAACCTTAGACCGAAAAAAGGAGTCATTGCATTCGAATTAAACTCAAAATTGCTGCATCCAAATTGGAGACAACAAAAAACTAAAAAATGGGTGTATCTCGACAACTAGCTATTTTCCTGAAACCGAAAACGGAAAAATAACTATCGAGATACACCCAATGGGAGCAAATTCCCTTATGGAAGCTGCTCTATAAAGAAGTCAAAGTTTGAAAGTAATGATGTATTCAACTGATATGTTACCAATTGAGCGAACAACATGTTCTTATCATCATTAGGGTTATCAAATTTAGACTTACTGTTCATATCAAAATCACCCGGTAAATATCCATAAGCAAAATCATAATTGACATTACCTGTAGCATTATTAGGATATGCGAACACATCAAAGAATAGTGCGTTCAAATCATCATTAGGGTTTTCTGCTTTGATCTTTTTATTTGAATCAAAATCTCCACCCCATAATGCTGCCCATCCCGGCTTACCAGCTAACTTCTCGTTTTGTGCAAGACCAGTATAGTTTTGGCCATT
>JANMMV010000576.1:0-3067 GCA_031373565.1 Saprospiraceae bacterium | reverse complement strand
AGCTGAACCATTGGTTTTTTAGCCATGATTTGCATTTGATTATTTGTGATGCGTCAAAGTTTGCGTTTCGGCTTCCGCACTCTTGGTTTTAAATGGACTTTGAGTTTAACCATTATCAGTAAAGCCATTGAAATTCGGCTTCTCTGTCTTTTTTAAATAAGTAATTTGGATGGTCGCACCAAAAACCAGTTTTAATCAGTTTCTGTTTTAGCACTAGAACCAAACAATGTTTTGGTCTGCCCGTTATTCCTTTAGAATTGTAGAATGCAGGAGTAATTACTATAAGTTTTTTTTCTGCTTGGCTTGGCTCAACATGTGGCAAAACCTTGTAGAGAAGAGGCTTGTCAATACTTCTGTCCCAACCTTGTAACATGAAATGATGAGTTAGATAAAACTCTAGAACTTGTTCAGGCATTTGAATTGGAATTTGGTTTACTCCAATTGTAGATACCGCCTCTTGAAACGAACTTTGAAAAATCGTAGCTCATTTGCTGAATAGCAAGTCTTGCCCCAATGTCTAAAATTGGTCTGCTGTAATTGTGCTTGCCTGTTGCGTTGTCGTAAAATCTACCTGCTGGGTCAACCATTGCATAAGAACCTTTCATCTGTGTGTTAGATTCGGGAACTATTGCAGTTATGTCTTGCAAGTCGCTGTGAGTGTCAATGAAAGTCAAAAACTGTTCGTCAGAAATTTTGAAGTCGTGAATGTTCAAATCGTTTTGTCCTGCGATTGGTAGTACTTGAAATAATTTCCACCGACTTGGTTTTGCATAGCGGATAAACTCACTCATGTTTTCGTTGTAGTTTTTGCTACTGATTACAGAATTTATTTTCAGTCCGTAACCATGTTGCTTTATTCTGTCAACAAGCGAAGTGTAGTAGTCAAGTTGCAAAGGTGTCTTACCCGAAATTGCTCTGCCTGTTACAATGTTTGTGTCTGCATTTAAGCTGTCAATGCTAACTGCAATCCAATCAAGTTTTGATTTGTTAGCGGCTAAAAACTCGTCTGAAAGTTTGCTGCCATTTGAAACAATCATAGTTGTCAAACCTGCATCTTTTGCAGTTGCAATCAAGTCAGGCAACCAAGGACAAAGAGTTGGTTCGCCACCTGCGAAAGTTATTTTCTCAAAGCCGATGTCTGCAAGTTGTAACACAACTTCAAGGGCTAGTTCTTTTGGCAAATGCCCTTTCGGTAAAATGCTATGTTTTACATCTTGAAAGGTTGCGAAGCAAAATTTGCAACGCATGTTGCATGGCTCCCATAAATGGTAATTAACTGATGGTATCATTTGTGTGTTATTAGTTTAACGACACAAATGTTCAACAACTTTTTAGGTCAGATTCTATTTGGAAAATAGAAACCTATTGAAAGTAATGAGTTGGCTTTTTTGAGTAATGAAATCGGTCAAGGCATCCGAAAATTCTCTGAAGTTTTTAAAAGTTTTGTTTCAATTTTCCCATTTTGGTTCATCACTTCCACTTCAATCTCACGACTTCCCTTCTTCCTTGGTTTAATGTGTTTTTCGTTCACTACCACTCCTCTGATAATTTCCAAAAACTTTTGTTTTCCAAATCCTTTATCGTGCATTTTAGCTATTGTAAAATCAATAAGAATTTCTGGTCTGCGGTTAGTGAAGTAAATGATTTTATTGTTTGATTCTGCACCATTCGCTTTGTCGGCACATAGGTAAACAATGGTATCAACTACAGTTTTATTTTTTTTGCTCTCTGCAAAATCAAGGATGATATATTTAGAAGTTATTTCCTCTTTCACTTCGTTCAGAAACTTTGTCGCCTTTTTCAGAAACTCCTTTTCTGTGAATGGCTTTGTAATGTGGTCAACAATTAAATCAAATTCGCTTTCTAACTTTTCAATTTCTTTCAAGTTAGCTGCGTTGTGTCCGCTAACAAACAAAACTGGAAGTTTGAGTTTGTAAGCTACCTCCAAACCATTCATGTTACTGCCACCGCCTAAGTCAATGTCAAGAAGCAAAGCGTCAGCTTTGCTTGTATTTTCATTATTTAAAAAGTCGGTGGAGTTTGTTGCAAAAGCAACAACTTCCACTAATTCTGTTGCCTCCAAATTTTGTTTGTGGTCTTTCAGAAGTGAAGGATTGTCCTCTAAGATTGCAACTTTCAGTTTCATTAAAAGCGTATGATTAAAGTTGAAACATACTCTTGCTCGTTGCAACTATTTTTAAGGTCAAATTTACCTGTCAACAAGAGTTCTAATCGTTTTCTCATATTGCTTAATCCAATTCCGCCTTTCGTTTCTCTTGGGTTAGGAATAATTTTGTTTACCACATTCAATTCAAAAGTTGTGTCAGAAAGTTTGAGAGTAATTTTCAAAAATTCTGGATGGTTTCTATCTCCATGTTTGAAAGCGTTCTCAACGAAGTAAGCAGTTATCAAATGAGGAACGCAAGCCATTGTAAAATACTTTGAGTTTGTATTCACTTGCGACTTGTCAATTTTTATGCTGTCAATTTGATAAACAAAGTTACCTTGAAGTGCTTTATATTTTTCAAGAAAGTTCAATTCGTCTTGAATACTTACAAGATGTTTGTTACCATGATATAAAATGTAGTCAAGTGTTTCAGCCAGTGATTCAGAACCTTTGTAAAGATTTTTGGCTGCAACATTCAACGTTGAAACCATATTACGTAAAGTGTGCGGTTGCAACTGAAATTTTAAATGCTCTGCCTCAAGAAAAGCATTGTCAGCTATTAACCTTGTGTTCTCTTTTGAAAGTTTGTCCCGCTGTTTTTGTGTGTCCTTGTATTTTTTATAAAGCCAAATGCTAACAGCAATGAAAACTATAATTATGAAAATTAGTCCTTCGTTATCTTCCATTGTCAAGTTTACTAAAAGTTGTTCATTTTATTACTGTCGTTTAATGTTATGACTGCCGCCATAGGGTTTCCGCTAACGTTTTGCAGATTTGCGATGGGCGGGATTTTTACCACTAATGTTTATGCGGAGCACAAAACTTTCGGCTACCACTAAACTGTCTGCGGAGCACGAAACCCCGCCTATTGCAAATGTGCTGTTATATGCTGCCCTTCTT
>JANMMV010000571.1:0-7692 GCA_031373565.1 Saprospiraceae bacterium | reverse complement strand
ATTGTGAAGACATCACTAATTCCTTCATGGTCAAGGTTATAGATATCAGAACATCACCAACAGTTGATTTATCTACTGAGGCTAGTTTATACCCAAATCCATCAAATGATTTTATCTATAGCACCACATCTATCAATTTTGATTACACAATCTACAACAATCTAGGAAGTGCCATCATTCAAAATATCAATACTACCGGCGAGATAGATATCACTTCACTACGATCGGGTTTGTATACCTACTTATATTATGATGGACAACGAAGATTTGCAAATAGGTTTGTAAAAAATTAAAAGTAATAATACCGCCCCTTCAGGGCTTATTGCTTCTTCTGTTGTTTTATACATGGGGCGATGCCCCATGCTATGAAAATATTGCCCCTTTGGGGCATACGATTATCTTGTGACTGAATGCAATAATAGCCCCGCGGGCTTACATTCCATACCAATCTACATCGCCTATTGTTAATTCTATCTTCAAACCGATTTCCAGATGGTATTATACTTTCGACATCTAATATCACAAAAATTCCAAAACATTTACTAAAAATTTTTATACCAAACAACACGATGCCACATGTAAATATGAAATGTTATCTCTTTGGGGCAGACAACTCTCTTGTTATCGAAACCGATAATAGCCCAACGGGCTTATATTTAATAACAATGGGCATCGCCCATTGTCCAATGTACCTAAATACGCTTTGCCCTGATGGGGCAAGATTGTCATCACACTCATAGCGCTAATGCCACATTTCACAACAATCGCCATCGTTTTGTCAATTCTTTTGACTCCATCCTTTGACTTGATTGAAGAAGAAGACACTTATACATACTATTGAAATCACCATAACCATTGTCATACCTTGTGGTCGGATGACATACATTGCCCCAACAAATTGTATCAAAAAAATGAAAGAAAGAAACGTGTTAAATTTCTGACGGCTAACCATACTCATTACTAAAGCGCCAAGCGGTGCAAAAATTATAACAAATGGAATACAACTCAACCACATTCTGTAAGATTCATCAGTGATATCATCCATAATCAGGGCATGCAGACCGAAACCTATGATGGTCTCTATCGTCATAATAATCACAGATGAAGGAGTCGCCACCTTCTCGTTGAGATGGTAGTAGATGACCACAAAACAAAACGAAAAAATATTGATCCCTGTACCAAAAATCGATGAGATCACCCCGCCGACAAGGCCTAGAAGACAAAGAATAATGATGTCATTAGTGGTATTTGCCACGATCCTATCACGAAGATCAAGGTTTTCCTTGCGATTGCGTCTGTACAAAACGATGCCAAACCCCATCCACAGTGAGACAAAAGTAAGCTTGGCAAATTGAGGTAATATATAAGGAGAGATAAAATAGGTACCTACAACTAAGCCTACTATTCCAGCGAGAGAGACATATTTGATATACATCCAATCTACTGGAATTTTTCGATCCAAGATCATCAGAGAGGCAGCCGTCATACCGAAACTCTGAATGGCAAAGGCAAAATTTCTCGCTACACTAGGCGATATATCTAAGTACAAAGTAAAAATGGGGTAAGCTACCGATGCGCTACCCTCAGGACTAGACCCCGCTACAAAAGCACCGAAAATCATCGTCACGATCACTTCCAAATGCCCCATGATCATGCCAAAAAGATCTCGTGTATACATGTAATAAGCCCACCCGACCAGGACTAATATTACAAAAGAAATATATCTAAGGGGTAACTTAGTAACTGACAATGAATATATGATTTATATTTGAGCGAAATTTCTTCAAATTATGGCAAATAAACAAAATAACCCAGACAATCTCGCAGATGAGTATGCGAATATTAAAAATGTCCAGGTACAGCTCTTTGAAAATCTCAATATTTTACTCCAAAATCAAAAAGACAAAGGCGACAACCAAGATTTAGTGATCAAAAATCAAGGTATGATTATCAAAAACCAAGATATCATTGTCAACAATCAAGTCAATATTATCCAAAATCAGCAAAAAATTGTCGAAAATCAAGGATTTCTAGGTTTGATACTTGAATCCCAATTACTCTCCCTCCAACTTTTAGAAGGTCTGACGTCAGATAAAAATCTAGCCGCAGAAACCAAGGATAAAGTTAATGCTTTAAAACGAAGTATTGAAACGAAGAAAGAATAGCCATTTCAAAAAAAATGAACCAAACCTGAATAGTCAACGTTCTTTTGAAACATATGTACGTAGCTTTTTTACATCTCTTTTTGTTAATAATTGGTGTGGTTGACAAGGTTGATCACCCTATCCATATTTCTAGGACTGAAGTCAATTTCAGTACCAAAGATAAGGAAATACAGGTAGCCGCTAAGATTTACATCGATGATTTTGAGTTAGCTATCAAGCAAAAAACTAATAAAGAACTCAAAATATTTACGCCCAAAGAACGCAATGATGCAGATAAAGTTATCGAAGATTACATCACCCAAAAACTCCATATTGTCGTCGATGGCAAATTAGCAAAGTTAACAGTCCAAGGGAAAGAATCGTCAGAAGATCACCTAGCCGTTTGGGTTTATTTATCAACAAAAGTTGCAGCAGTACCGACGAATATGACGATAGAGTGCCTATATCTTTATGAGATCTATACTGATCAAAAAAACATGGTCGATGTTACTGTAGATGGTCGCAAAAAGAAATTTTTGATTCTCGATACGAAGCAGTTTAGCGAGTCCTTTAAATTAATCTAGTCTCGGTATATGTCCAAAATATTAAGCTATTTAATCAAAGGGATTATTCTTTTTTACCAACGCGCCATCTCTCCGTTGTTAGGTGAAAATAAGTGTCGTTTTCAGCCTACATGCTCTCACTATATGATTGAAGCAATCGACATGCACGGACCATTTCGCGGTTCTTGGATGGGTCTCAAACGGATAGGAAAGTGCCATCCCTGGGGTGGTCACGGCTACGATCCTGTGCCTCTAAAGAAAAAAAAGTAAAAAAATGCGGAGAGTGAGGGATTCGAACCCTCGGTACCCTTTTGGGGTACACACGCTTTCCAAGCGTGCTCCTTAAGCCACTCGGACAACTCTCCTTTTATCCTAAAGTCCGCAAATAAAGCCCACTGCGAATCTAGGGGTTATTGCAAATCTAACAGAATTAGCACTATTTGCCATTTGCGGTCGCAAAGGTGGTAATTTATCAACTTATATTCTAACTATTGGTCAGCAAAGTTACATTAGATCAAATAGTTTATGTGCATTTCGGGTCGTTTGGTCGGCAAGATCAGCATAAGTTAGGTCCATAATTTCTGCCAATTTCCGAGCGATATGTGTCAAATAACTACTTTCATTGCGCTTGCCGCGAAAAGGTACAGGACTAAGATAGGGCGCATCCGTCTCTAATACAAGATGCTCGATAGGACAATGAGGAAATACCTGATCCATACCTGCATTTTTGTAAGTAACAACGCCACCAACACCCATCAAAAATCCTAGATCTACGATTTGTTTTGCTTGCTCTGCAGTACCATTGAAGCAATGAAATATCCCAGTCAAATCTCCTTTTTGGTATCGACTGATCGTATCAATGGTCAAATCAAGGGAATCTCTAGAATGTATTATCACAGGCAGTTTTAGCTCTCTTGCCCATTGTATCTGTCGCTCAAAAGCTATTTGTTGCTCAGCGGCATAGGTTTTGTCCCAGTACAAGTCAATACCGACTTCTCCTATGCCAGTATAAGATCGATCTTTAAGCCATTGCTCAATGACGATCAATTGTTCCTTATAATCATCTTTGACATAGCACGGATGCAAACCCATCATCGAGTGGCAGAAATCATACTTATCGTCAAGCCTATGCATTGCATTTATCGACGAAATATCAATATTAGGCATAAAAATGTGTGACACACCTTCGTTCATAGCGCGTTCAATCATCTCGTCACTATCTTCTGCAAACTCTTCAGCGTATATGTGGGCATGCGTCTCTACTAGCATTGTTTAGTATTTTTTTGGTAGAAGCTGCAAAAGTAATCATTTCAGTATTGACATATTGTCTAAACCAAACCTAGTTTTTATAACACCCTCGGATTTTGTTTGAACATGTAGCACAGAGGGGATGTGAAACTACATCATTAAGTATAAATTAATCACAAACTGAAGGCTATATCAAAAAATACCTGAGATAATTTACTGCTTTAGCAAATAGAACCTAGATTTGTTTTCTAGAAAATGGTAGATTGGTGAAGTAACAGAGTTTGCAAAAATAAGTGCCCAAAACAAAAATAGCTACATTGATAAAACAAACAAATGGAACAGATTAGACTGGTAATGCAACATATGATTAACGTTTCGGAGGACGAACTCAACGACTTCCTGAGCCAGGCCATCACCAAAACCTTTAAGCGACAAGAAACTGTAAGCCGACCAAACGCCATTCCAAACGAAATCTTTTTTATCAATAAAGGACTTATACGAGTATTAATTACCGACAACGAAGGAACAGAACACACCATACATTTTGCACTTGAGAATCAGTTCATAGCCGACTATTCTAACTTTATTCAAAAACAACCTGCTCTATATACCTTGCAGGCAGTAGAAGAAACGCAAGTAGTTATCTTGCCACGTTCTGCCATTGAGTGGGGCTACGATAACTTGAAAGAAGGACAAAAAATGGGACGATTGATTGCGGAATTTTACTTTATATACCAAGACGACCGTATTAAAAATATGTATGCAAGAACGCCAAAGCAACGCTATGACAGCATCGCAGACGTTTTTCCAAACATTCACAATCGTGTTCCTCAACATATGATAGCTTCGTATTTAGGCATCACGCCGGTTCATTTAAGCCGACTAAAAAAATCTGAAATGTAGAAAGTATAAACATTTGTTATCGTTTAGAGCTTAATCGGCAACCGACCTTTGCATTATAATTTAAAAAAAATGTAATGACAAAATTCGTCTTAACGTTAGCATTATTTGCAACCTCTTATTCTGTTTTCGCTCTGCAACCTAGTGCAGAAAAAATCGATTGGCCTCCCGCCTACGAGCCATCAAAAAGCAAGTTCTATATTCATAACGAAATAGAAATAAATGCTAAACCAGAAATCGTTTGGGGCTTTCTTATCGATGCTTTAGAATGGCATGCTTGGTATAAAGGAGCAAAAAATGTGTCCTTTACAAATCCAAATGATGCAGTTTTAAACTCCAGTACCATATTTAAATGGGAAACAATGGGTTTGAAATTTGAATCTACCATCACCCAATTTGAACCCAACCGACTTTTGGCTTGGGAATCCAGAAAGAAAAGCATACAAGGCTATCATGTGTGGCTAATTGTCCCAACTAGCGAAGGTTGTAAAGTCACCACTGATGAATCGCAAAACGGGTGGCTTACTTTTTTTGAAAAAACTTTTCAGGGTCAAAAACTGAAGAAGCTACACGATGTTTGGCTGTTGGCATTAAAAAAGAAATCTGAAAAATAAAATTAAAACCTATGTTAGACTTCCTTCATGATCTTAAAACGAGAAACGAACCACTCTTTTATTACGGTTTACTTTGCCTTGTCTTTGCCATGGCTTTTTTAGCCTTAACTAAGTTTTCAAATACCCAAGTTTACCATGTAAATGCATGGTTTAAGCCATTTAAATTTGCATTTTCAACATTTCTTTTTGCTTGGGCGATGGCCTGGTATTGTTACTATTTACCTTCATTCAATATTAATTTATTCAATTGGGTAGTGATCGTTCTGTTGGGTTTTGAAATCGTTTACATCGCTATTCAAGCAAGCAAAGGGCAGTTGTCTCATTACAATCAAAGCACACCTTTGTACGCAGCTTTGTTTTCGATGATGGCATTAGCCGCAACTATAGTGACCCTTTACACTGCATATGTTGGCACACTATTCTGTACAAATGACTTTCCAACTTTGCCCGATTACTATTTGTGGGCAATACGTTTAGGGATCTTTATTTTTGTCATATTTTCGTTTGAAGGTTTTGCAATGGGTTCAAAACTAAGCCATAGTGTAGGAGCAATGAACGACAATTCCAATTGGTTTATTATTGGGTGGAGCAAGACCGTTGGTGATTTGAGAGTTTCGCATTTTATAGGCATGCACGCATTACAAGTCTTACCCATTCTATCATTCTACCTATTCAAAAATACAAAGGTGACGATAGTACTCTCAATTTTATACGGACTTCTTGCGGTCTTTACATTAGTGCAGGCATTGCAAGGCAAACCATTGTTCAACGCAAAAAATACACAAAATGAAACTATCAAATAAAGAAAAGACAAGACTCAAAGGAAATTATGGAGAATGGGCAATTATAACGGGAGCTTCCTCAGGCATCGGGCTTGAATTAGCGACTCAATTAGCCTCTGCAGGTTTCAACCTTGTCATCAATTCACGACATGCAGACAAATTGCAAGACGCCGAAAAGCAATTAAAATCAAATCCAAATATTGAAATCAAGCTTGTGGCAAGTGATGTTTCAGAAACGGAAGGTATCGACAAAATTATCAAAGCAACACAAGGTTTGAACGTTGGATTGTTAGTAGTTTCGGCAGGTTACGGTACTTCAGGATTATTTACCGATGGTTCGTTGCATTCTGAAATCAATATGCTTAGAGTAAATTGCGAAGCACTACTTTCATTGACGCATTATTATAGCCAACAATTTGTACAACAAAAACGTGGCGGAATAATCCTAATGAGTTCTTTGGTAGCTTTTCAAGGGACACCATATGCTGCAAACTATGCGGCCACAAAAGCATATGTGCAAACATTGGCAGAAGCATTAGCGGTAGAGCTCAAACCATATGGAGTTGATGTTTTAGCAGCTGCGCCAGGACCAGTTGAAAGCGGATTTAGTCAAAGAGCTAACATGAAAATGTCAATGTCGCTGACACCATCGCAAGTTGGCGTTCCTATCCTGCAGTCATTAGGACGTAAGACGACGGTACTACCAGGACTATTGACAAAAATTTTGATTTACTCATTAAGAACAGTCCCAAGGTGGGCCAAAGTTAAAATCATGGAAAAAGTAATGGGTGGGATGACAGAACACCAACGGAAATCAAAGGCTTAAGCGTAGTTGTGGATCTTGCCAGGAGAGAAGTTGGATTTAGAAAGGAAAAAGATCAAAAAAAATGAAATCTATTTAGCCGGATTCATTGGGTTTTTGGTTGGCGTTATAATTTTTGGCATTGTGAAGAACGGTTTAGGTCTACTTTACATTGCCATTCCATTATTCATGATAGGGCTATTTTTTAAGAATTCGCAGCTTCAGAAACAAAATCTCAAAATAATCAAAGCAGAAATCGACAGCAAAAATACAAAGTAAGTTGTGATCATTTTTATGGCCCCAATACATCAATACTGTCTTACCGCTGCTAAAGCCGAAACCGTTTTTTTACTCGGAAAGTTGCATATATACTAATGTTACAGCTGCTGCAGTCATAATAGTCAATGCGGTAAAGCCAAGTATATTCGAAATAGTACTGTTCACGTTTTTGCCCATTATTTTTTTGTTATTTGAAATGTGCAAAATGATTGCTATCAAGACGGGAGCTGTGAGTCCATAAAGTATAGCTGTATAAATCAATGACTGTATAGGAGTGATGCCTATATAATTCAATGATAAACCAAGTATCAATGAGATGGCTATAATGATATAAAATGCTTTTGCTTCGTGAAATTTTTT
>JANMMV010000531.1:0-3090 GCA_031373565.1 Saprospiraceae bacterium | reverse complement strand
TGGCAACAAAACCAGTAGTACTTTCGAGCAAATGCTTCCACATGATGGTTTCTTTACACTTCCCATTTTTGTAAATGGCTTGGTACAAGGATGGAAAAGCTGTTTTTAGTTGTCGTTTTTCAGCTTCGTCAGGCAGTTGATGCAAGTTGTGCATTAAGATTTGCGCCTCCATTTCTTGGAGTTGCGAATGCATAAAACTAGCCTCGCTTAGCTGTCTGTTGTCAATATGATGGAGATTGTAACTTTGCTTATACAAAACTTGATGATAATACCATCTATTGAATATCTCTAACCAATTTTCAGGATCATATGGGCGTAAGGCATCTATGACTGCAACAGTTCGGAGATCCATTTCGGCCAACTTATTCATCCATTGATAATATGGCAAATGAATATCAATGTGTAGTGCTTTTAGCTTTAATTCTTTGACTACATGAGATACATAATTGTACTGTTTGAGTAGACTAAGTGTATTTAGTTCTAGATTTTCATCAAAAGCTTTTGTTTCATTTATATGTGTCAACAAGATATCAAACTGTGACTCCAAATCTTGCAAGTCAGGGGCATTTGCGTTTAATTTATTGATTGATTTGAGGTAATCAGCTACTTTACCTGGGATATTATCTTCGTAGACCTTAAGTTTAGACTTAAGATTGTCGTGCCACGATTCATCTGATTTCATCAGCAAATCTAAGGTGACATCGACATCACCGCATTTGTTTGCCACAAAAAAATTTCTAATCATCTTGATATTGTCATCAATATTAGCTTTGAGAATACTGATACTATTATCTTCTGAACGGAATAGGCTTATGACTGATTTTTTCTGCTTGGACTTATCCAATTTTTGAATAAGGATTCTCGATTTATGGGCTAAATAATCAATAGACTGCACAATCTCCGTCATCTGCCCATAGAGTTTAAGCTGATATGATTCCTTAATATCCAAAATAGCCTTGGTATATTGCTCATGAATCATATTTGCCCTTTCGATAAGCCCAAATATGGCATAAGATAGGTCGTGAATATCCGTAACGACACCATTAGTTTTATCGATGGTTTCGACATAAGGGCGGCTGTTGATCAATTCAAATCCACTTTGATAGTGGTAGGTCGCTTCCTCAATCTGAGTTAGCAATAACTTATAAGTCGGTAGGTCAAAATCGATACCGGTTACATTCAGTTCGACTAATAGATTATCAAGCGAAAAGTCCGCAGGCAGCATCCAGTATTTCTCTAGCACGCGATCCGTGACAAATTGATTACTTTCTGCTTTTTGTTGGGTTGAATAATAAGATTTGATAGAGCTATCTAGGATATCAAATCTAAACTTAGCATCTTGATAAGCGTCGTTAGGTGATGTGTATTTTGCTTGCAACCATTCCTTCCAGCTTTCTATATCAGACTCGATGATCGTATCCCTCAAATCACATTCCAAAGCCAAGTGATGAATACCTAAATCCCTAAGACTCTCCCAAATCATTGTTTTGATCTCTGGTCGCTCCGTGACCACTATATTGCATCTTCCTTTTGAAAGCTCTCTGTAGATACTTAATGCAATCGTATGAGCAGCGAGCTTATCATCCAAAAAGGTGATATTTGTCAATGAACCTAGCCTATCAAGGATCTGTGACTGCTCGGTAGAAAAAACATATGGATTCGCCAGCATAAGTACATCATGATGAGTTGCAAAGATATAAAGATTTTTTCTATATTAATCCCAAAATATGCATTAGAAATGAACCCCGTAGTTTGACAAGCAACGGGGTGAACTACAAGAAAATCTTACTGCATATTTGCCGTCGTTCTTACTTCCGATTCTGGTGCTTGTCAGGTAATGGTTGTGTGCTTGTTGTGTGCTGTATGTGTGCTGTATGTGTGCTGTAAGTGTGCTGTAAGTGTGCTATAAGTGTAATTTTCAAAACGAAATTAACGAAACACAAAACGCTATCAAAAATAGGATTATTGTGCCATAAGCATCAAAATATTTTTTAAAATATGCCACATTTAGGAACAATTGGCTACAAATGGAGCTAATTGACACCAAAAGGAATTTATGACAACAAATGGCACTTTTAGACTCATTTAGCCTTAAATGAACAAAAAAGGAATAATTAGGCATAAAGAGACCATATCAGAACTAAGGTCTTGACAAGACCAAAAGATCGACCATATATTTGGTCATTATTTCACCATTTAAATTTTTGCATTATGGCAAAAATGAAAAAATCGGCCCCATTTGCAGGGCCGCTCGAAGGTTACTCGGTCGTCAATAACAATGATGGGGCGCTTTACCTGAGACGCAGGAGTCGCATCTCCAAAGAAAGGATAGCGACCGATCCCAATTTCAAACGCGTTCGAGAGAATTTGCAAGAGTTTAGTAGCATGGCCAGAGCGACAAAACTCATTCGAACGGCGTTCGCCGATTTGAAAGACAGTATTCAATTTAGATCATTGAATGCTAGGCTATCAAGCGTTGTATCAAAACTTAAATACCTCGATACCCAGTCGGTAAGAGGTGAGCGCAAAGTCTCTGTTGGTATCGCCAGTAACGAAGGTAAAGCTTTACTCAATGGATTTAGCTTCAGTGAACTCTCCACGGTTAGCTCTGTCATGACCAAATCGTATACCTTGAACGAGGAAACAAAGGCTGTTGCTATTGCTGGTCTGATCACCCAGGAAAATTTAAGCTGGACACCAGGTGCGAATGTAGTCGGTTTCAAATTGCAATGGGCCATGATTGATTTTGACAACAATGTATTTTCTTTGGTTGAATCCAACGAAGTCAAATCACCCAAAAGTCTCGTTCCATCAGACATCAGTCTGGCATTTGTTAACCCTCCGGTGGGCGATGGTGTCGATGTGATCGTGATAGTCATCACATTCTACCAGTCGGTCAATGGCATGGATTACATTTTTATGAATGGGTCGCACAACGTAGCCAAAATCATCTCCATTAGCTGATGAAAGCGATCATCGAATTGTGTCGGATCTATCACGATGAGGTCACCGCCGGCACTATCCTCTTTGATGGTGTTTTCCTTTCCCGTAGCATCGAACTGCCCTGGCATCACAACATGGTGGCGAGAT